>DXZC01000029.1 GCA_019415505.1 Peptococcaceae bacterium
GATTGTCCCTATGTTCACATGGGGCTTCGTTCTTTCAAATTTCTGTTTCGCCATTGTGCTTCTTCCTCCTTAGGAATTCTTTCAAATTTTAAATATTTTAAATTTTAAAATTAACCTCTAAATTTTTCAATAACCGCTTCAGAAATATTCTTCGGCACTTCTTCATAATGGGCAAACTGCATTACATAAGTTCCCCGGCCCTGGGTTTTGGAACGCAAGTCCGTAGCGTAGCCAAACATTTCCGAAAGGGGCACATAACCGCGAATGGTCTGCATACCATTGATGGCTTCCATACCCTCTAAACGTCCCCGTCTGGAGTTAATGTCGCCAATTACGTCACCCATGTACTCTTCTGGCACCACAACTTCTAATTTGAAAATGGGTTCTAAAAGTACGGGGTCGCCCTTGACCGCTGCTTCCTTAAAGGCCATGGAACCGGCAATCTTAAAGGCCATTTCCGAAGAGTCAACCTCATGGTAGGAACCGTCTACTAAAGTAGCCTTGATGTCCACCACGGGGAAGCCGGCCAAAATACCGTTTTCCATCGCTTCTTTAATACCGGCCTCAATGGGGGGTATAAACTCTTTGGGCACTACGCCGCCGACAATTTTGCTTTCAAAGACAAAGCCTTCCCCAGGTTCTTGGGGGCTAAATTCCACAACGCAGTGACCATACTGACCGTGACCGCCGCTCTGGCGGGCAAACTTGGTGTTGGCCTTGGCCTCTTTGCGGATTGTTTCCCTGTAAGCCACTTGGGGTTTACCGACGTTGGCGTCAACCCGGAATTCCCGCAGCAAACGGTCGACAATAATTTCCAAGTGCAACTCGCCCATACCGGAAATAATGGTCTGACCTGTTTCATGGTCAGTGTGAACCCGGAAGGTGGGATCTTCCTCGGAAAGCTTCTGCAAAGCCAAGCTCATCTTTTCCTGGTCCGCCGTAGTCTTAGGCTCAATAGCCACATCAATAACGGGCTCGGGAAAGTCCATGCTTTCCAAAATAACAGGTTCTTCGTAAGAGCAAAGAGTATCGCCAGTGGTGGTAAATTTCAGACCTACCGCGGCGAGAATATCGCCGGAATAACATTCCTCAATATCCTCTCTCTTATCGGCGTGCATTTGCAACAGCCTGCCGATACGCTCTTTTTTATCCTTGGTAGAGTTATATACATAAGAGCCGCTCTTCAACGACCCGGAATAAACACGGAAGAATGTGAGCTTACCCACAAAGGGGTCGGCTACAATCTTAAAGGCTAAAGCGCTGAAAGGCACTTTATCGTCAGGCTCCCGCACGGTATCCTCTTCACTGTCAGGGTCAAAACCGCTGATTGCCGGCACATCCAAAGGTGAAGGCAAATAATCGTTAATGGCGTTCAGCAAGGGCCGCACACCTTTATTTTTAAAGGAAGAGCCGCACAGCACCGGCGTCATCTTAACGGCAATGGTAGCTTCACGAATCACCTGCATAATTTTGTCAACCGGTATCTCAGCTTCCTCTAATACCAGATCCATGAGTTCATCGTCAAACTCAGCCAAAGCTTCCAGCATCATTTCCCGGTATTCCGCCGCCTGTTCCCGCATCTCGTCGGGAATCGGCAGATGTGATTTAAAATCTTCGCCTTCATAGATAATAGCGTCCATATTAACCAGGTCAATAATACCGTCAAAATGGTCTTCGGAGCCAATGGGAATTTGAATAGGCACGGGATTGGCGCCTAATCTTTCTTTAATCATATTAACGCCGCGATAAAAATCAGCGCCCACGCGGTCCATTTTATTAATATAAGCTATACGGGGAACACCGTAGCGGTCAGCCTGGCGCCACACCGTTTCCGACTGAGGCTCCACGCCGCCCACGGAACAGAACACCGCCACAGCGCCGTCCAGGACTCTCAAGGAGCGTTCTACCTCTACAGTAAAGTCCACATGTCCGGGTGTGTCAATAATGTTAATGCGGTGATCCTTCCAAATACAGGTTGTAGCGGCGGAGGTAATGGTAATACCGCGCTCCTGCTCCTGGGCCATATAGTCCATAGTAGCCGCGCCGTCGTGTACCTCGCCTATGCGGTGAACCACCCCTGTATAGTACAGCATTCTTTCTGTTGTTGTTGTTTTACCGGCATCAATGTGCGCCATAATGCCAATATTTCTCGTTTTATCGAGGCTATACTGTCTCATTAAAATCCTCCAACCGGTACTCGCCGATTTACCATCTGAAATGGGCGAAAGCCTTGTTGGCTTCAGCCATCTTATGGGTGTCTTCCCGTTTTTTCACGGAAGCGCCCGTATTATTGGCTGCGTCCATCAATTCGCCGGCGACCTTTTCTTCCATAGTATGTCCGCCACGCTTTCTGGCAAACATGACAATCCAGCGAATACCCAAGGTCTGGCGTCTATCAGCCCGAACCTCAATAGGAACCTGATAGTTAGCGCCGCCAACACGCCTTGCTTTTACTTCCAATACAGGCATTACATTGTTCATAGCTTCTTCAAAGACTTCTATGGGGTCTTTGTCGGTTTTTTCCTTGATAATGTCAAAGGCGCCGTAAACTATTTTTTCAGCCTGTCCCTTTTTACCGTCTAGCATAATCTGGTTGATAAATTTGCTCAACACTACACTATTATATACGGGATCAGGTAAAACTTCGATTCTTTTTATATTACCCCGTCTGGGCATATGATTCCCTCCTTTATTTTGCCGCTGCTTTGGCCTTAGGTCTCTTAGCGCCATATTTGGAGCGAGCCTGGCCGCGGTCAGATACGCCGGCTGTATCCAGAGTGCCGCGAATAATGTGATAACGCACGCCTGGTAAGTCCTTTACTCTACCGCCGCGAATCAGGGTGACGGAGTGTTCCTGGAGATTATGGCCGATACCGGGTATGTAGGCTGTTACTTCCATAGAGTTACTAAGACGCACCCTCGCTACTTTTCTCAAAGCAGAATTAGGTTTTTTAGGAGTAGTAGTATAAACTCTGGTGCATACGCCACGTTTTTGAGGACATTCCTTTAAAGCGGGGGCGTTGGACTTCTTTTCCGCAACCTTTCTGCTGTTACGAACTAATTGGCTGATTGTAGGCAAGATTCCACCTCCTCACGATGGTTTAAATATTTTATAATTATTTTAAAGTTAGACAAAAATTTAAATTATACCGGCGGCTGACGCCCCTATTTTTATGCCGCACAGCTCCCCTAACAGGGCCATACTAGGCACAGTGTGAACCTCAACTCCGTTCCTTTTACAGAGAATAAGCAACGGAGTGAGGATTTCTGTACGGGCGTCATCCGCTATTATAACGGTTTCACACAGGTGTTTTTCCACCATTTTTAAAGTTTGCTTCGTACCCACTACTTTTCGGGCGGTACGAATCTCGTCATAATCCATTTTTTACCTCCTAAAATGGCAGACTTATCCTACCATAGAAAAGGCGCATGGATTAGTATATCACTCCAAAGTATCGTTGTCAAGAGAAATTTCTCCCGCCAGTAAAGGGTCAACAGAGTCGTCTCCGGCCTCTAGTTCTCCGTCAAGGGCGGTTTCGCCTAAAAGCAAATCATCATCTGGGCTGATATCTTCCGCCAGGTCATCGCCTGCCTCATTGAGGACTAAATCATCTTCAGCCTCAGACTCCAGGTGTATATCCACATCACGGTAACAGCTCATGCCAGTACCGGCAGGTATCAACTTCCCGATAATAACATTTTCCTTCAAGCCGATGAGGGGGTCAACCTTACCCTTAATCGCCGCGTCCGTTAAAACTCTGGTAGTTTCCTGGAAGGAAGCGGCGGAGAGGAATGATTCCGTAGCCAAAGCCGCCTTGGTAATACCCAGTAAAATGGGGGTAGCTGTCGCCGGTTCCAAGCCGCCGTCAATAAGCTCTTGATTCTTAGCCTCAAACTCATTGGCGTCCACCAAAGAGCCGGGCAGCATATCGCCGTCGCCGGCGGATTCAATGCGCACCTTCTTTAACATTTGCCGCACCATAATCTCAATATGCTTATCGTTAATATCAACGCCCTGTAAGCGGTAAACGCTTTGCACTTCCTTCAATAAATACTGGTGAACTCCTTTTACACCCTTGACCTTTAATACGTCGTGGGGGTTAATGGAGCCCTCGGTAAGTACGTCGCCAGCTTCAACAGTGTCGCCGGCCTGCACTTTAATACGGGAATTAAAGGGCGTAACGTAAGCGGCCTTTTCTTCACCAGCATCGGAAATCACAATTTTCCGCTGGTTCTTGTGGTTTTCAATGGCTACCACGCCGTCAACCTCGGAGATAATACCTTGGTACTTAGGCTTGCGGGCTTCAAACAATTCCTCAACCCTGGGTAAACCCTGGGTAATATCGTCCCCAGCCACACCGCCGGTATGGAAAGTACGCATGGTAAGCTGGGTGCCAGGTTCCCCAATGGACTGGGCGGCAATAGTACCTACAGCCTCGCCTATTTCCACCATAGAGCCGGTGGCCAAATTGCGGCCATAGCACTTTTTACATACCCCGTACCGGCTCTTGCAAGTCAGCACCGAACGGATATGAATACGCCGTTTTTCCGGGGGCAGGGTTTCCATGTAAGCGTCAATTATGGGCAAGTGGGTGTCAAGGAATTCCTCGCCAGCCGCCACAATGACCTCGCCGGTGTGCTCATTCACTAAGTCGCTGGCCGCCACCCGGCCTTCAATACGCTCGGAAAGAGGTTCAATGTTGGGTATTTCTTCCACCCAAATACCGGTAGTGGTACCGCAATCATCCTCCCGGACAATAACCTCCTGGGCCACGTCAACTAAGCGGCGGGTTAAATAACCCGAGTCAGCTGTACGCAAGGCGGTGTCAGCCAAGCCCTTTCTGGCGCCGTGGGTGGAAATAAAGAATTCCAAGACGTTAAGCCCTTCACGGAAGTTGGCCTTAATGGGCAAGTCAATAATCTTACCGGAGGGATCAGCCATTAAGCCACGGGTACCGGCCAACTGACGAATCTGCTGCACGTTACCACGGGCCCCGGAATTGGCCATCATGTAAATGGGGTTAAATTTATCCAAGCTGCCCATCAGTTCGCCGGTTACCTCATCGGTGGCGGCGTTCCAAATTTCAATAACTTTGTTGTAACGCTCGTTTTCCGTTACTAAACCGCGGCGGAACAATTCTTCTACAGAAGATACGTCCTTGTCAGCCTGGGCCATAATCTCCTTTTTCCGCTCCGGCACCTTGATGTCCTGCAAGCCAATGGTTATACCCGCCTGAGTGGAGGTAGAATAACCCATTGCCTTTATACCGTCTAAAAGGTTAGCCGCCTTAGATATACCCATAATGCGGTAACAACGGTCCACAATGTTGCCCAAGGTCTTTTTATCTATTTCGCAGTTGTAAAAGCCCAATTCCCTGGGAATGGGTATGTTATAGTTGAAGATTAACCGACCCACAGTGGTACGAACCCGACAGTAACGGCCGTTGGCATGCTGTTCAAATTCCTGCCGTTGCTTCTTCACCATCATATAGTCCCATTCTTCCGGCTTGGTGATTTCAATTTCCGCGTGTAAATCCAAGTCCCCGTTTTGGTAGGCCATATAAGCTTCATTAAAGCTACAGAAGCACTTGTTTTCGCCTTTAGCCCCTTCCTTAACAGCGGTGAGATAGTAGGAACCGAGAACCATGTCCTGGGTAGGCACGGCCACGGGATGACCGTCCTTGGGGTTCAAGATATTATAGGAAGATAACATCAATAATCTGGCTTCAGCCTGGGCCTCAGCGGAGAGGGGTACGTGAACAGCCATTTGGTCGCCGTCAAAGTCAGCGTTATAGGCGGTACATACCAGGGGATGAATCTGTAAAGCCCGGCCTTCCACCAAGGTAGGCTCAAAGGCCTGAATACCCAAACGGTGGAGGGTGGGGGCACGGTTCAACAGCACCGGGTGGTCCTTAATTACGTCCTCCAGTACATCCCAGACCTCAGGCCGCACCCTTTCTACCATGCGCTTGGCGCTCTTGATATTGTGGGCTAAGCCATCCTTCACCAAACGCTTCATAACAAAGGGCTTAAACAGCTCTAAAGCCATTTCCTTAGGCAGGCCGCATTGGTGCATTTTCAGCTCCGGACCCACCACAATAACGGAACGGCCGGAATAGTCAACACGTTTACCCAACAGATTCTGGCGGAAACGGCCCTGTTTACCTTTGAGCATATCGCTCAAGGATTTTAAGGGACGGTTCCCCGGCCCGGTAACGGGACGGCCCCGGCGGCCATTGTCAATCAAAGCGTCTACCGCCTCTTGGAGCATACGCTTTTCGTTGCGGACAATAATATCCGGCGCGC
This sequence comes from Peptococcaceae bacterium, assembly GCA_019415505.1. Lineage (GTDB taxonomy): Bacteria > Bacillota > Dehalobacteriia > UBA7702 > UBA7702 > Cryptoclostridium. Next base: position 6,307 of record DXZC01000029.1, read on the forward strand.
CCAAATCCAACAATCTTTTTAAGCGGTTATTGCGGTTAATCACCCTTCTGTATAGGTCGTTTAAGTCCGAGGTGGCAAACCTGCCGCCGTCCAACTGCACCATAGGGCGAACCTCAGGGGGAATAACCGGCACCACGTCTAAAATCATCCATTCCGGGGAATTGCCGGAGTTGAGGAAGGCTTCCACCACCTCTAAGCGGCGGACAGCTCTAATCTTTCTCTGGCCAGATACTTCCTTGAGTTCAGCTCTTAATTCCGCAGCCAAGCTCTCTAAATCAATAGCTTGCAGCATTTCCTTAACAGCCTCAGCTCCCATACCGGCCTTAAAGCCGTCGCCGTAGGCGTCTCTGGCTTCCCGGTACTCGGTTTCAGTTAAAAGCTGTTTATTTACTAAGGGGGTTTCCCCGCTATCCATTACAACATAGGAGACAAAATACAGTATTTTTTCCAGCGAACGGGGGGACATATCCAATAAAAGCCCCATTCTGCTGGGAATTCCCTTAAAATACCAGATGTGTGATACCGGCGCGGCCAATTCAATATGGCCCATGCGCTCCCGGCGCACCTTAGCTCTGGTAACTTCAACGCCGCAGCGCTCGCAAACCACGCCTTTATAGCGCACTCTTTTATATTTACCGCAATGGCACTCCCAGTCCTTTTGCGGCCCAAAAATGCGCTCGCAAAATAGACCGTCTCTCTCCGGCTTCAAGGTACGGTAATTGATAGTCTCCGGTTTTTTAACCTCACCGTAGGACCAATCTAAAATCTGTTCCTTGGACGCCAAGCCAATGCGCATCCGGTCAAAATTTCTAACATCTATCAAAGGTCATCTCTCCCTTCGTTCCCGGTACTTGGGTATTAAAGGTCTTCGTCATCGGTGGTAACTCCGTCGAGGCCCAAATCCTCAAGATCTAGGCTGAGGTCGTCATCGTCTAGGCCAAGGCCCTCCAAAACATCTAAATCCTCGGTAACATCAATGGTCTCCAGGTCGTCAAGGCTTAAATCTTCCTCTAAAGGCTCCTCAATTTCCTCGTCCTCGTCAAAGTTACCTATTTCCTCGCCGCTTTCGTCCACCACAATAGCAGCGTCAGCCCTGAACTGAGAGCCACCGCCTTTAGTCAAATCCTCGTCATAATCTATTCTGTCCGGCGGCGCGTCCAAATCATCGTCCAGCTCGCGTATTTCAATTTCCTCATCGTCGGCGGAGAGTACCTTAACGTCCAGGCACAAGCTTTGTAATTCCTTAATCAAAACCTTAAAGGATTCCGGTACACCGGGTTCAGGCACATTTTCGCCCTTCACGATGCTTTCATAGGTCTTAACACGGCCCACGGTATCATCGGATTTAACTGTCAGTATTTCCTGTAAAGTATAGGCGGCGCCGTAAGCCTCCAAGGCCCAAACTTCCATTTCCCCGAAGCGCTGGCCGCCAAATTGGGCCTTGCCCCCTAAGGGCTGCTGGGTAACAAGGGAATAAGGACCGGTGGAACGGGCGTGAATCTTGTCGTCCACCAAATGGTGCAGCTTGAGCATATACATAACCCCAACAGTAACAGGGTTATCAAAGGGCATGCCGGTACGGCCGTCCCGGAGAATACTCTTGCCGGTATAATCCATACCAGCTTCCCGCAAGGCGTTGACAATATCCTCTTCCGTAGCGCCGTCAAACACCGGGGTAGCCACATGAATACCCAGGTTTTTCGCCGCCCAGCCCAGGTGACATTCCAGCACCTGGCCAATATTCATACGGGAGGGAACGCCTAAGGGATTGAGCACTACATCCACAGGTGTGCCGTCAGGCAGGAAAGGCATATTTTCTTCCGGCAAAATCCGGGAGACAACACCCTTGTTGCCGTGGCGGCCCGCCATTTTATCACCAACGGAAATTTTCCGTTTCTGAGCCACATAAACCCGCACCAGCTTATTAACGCCGGGGGATAGCTCGTCGCCGTTAGCCCTGGTAAAGACCCGAATATCCACGACTTTACCATTTTCCCCATGGGGTACCCGCAGGGAAGTATCCCGCACTTCTCTGGCCTTTTCCCCAAATATCGCTCGGAGCAAACGCTCCTCAGCGGTGAGCTCGGTTTCACCCTTGGGGGTTACTTTACCCACCAGAATATCGCCGGAACGCACCTCAGTGCCAATGCGGATAATGCCGGAAGCGTCTAAGTCCTTTAAAATATCATCCCCCACATTGGGAATATCCCTGGTTATTTCCTCCGGCCCCAGCTTCGTATCTCTGGCGTCACATTCGTATTCTTCTATATGTACTGAGGTGAAATAATCATCTCGCACTAATTTTTCATTGAGGAGAATAGCGTCCTCATAGTTATAACCTTCCCAAGTCATAAAGGCTACCACCACATTGCGGCCCAAGGCTAATTCGCCCCGTTCCGTAGCAGGTCCGTCAGCCAGCACTTGGCCTTTTTCCACGCTATCGCCTTTATGGACAATGGGGCGCTGGTTAATGCAAGTCCCCTGGTTAGAACGCTGGTACTTGGCCAAACGATGCTCTTCCCGGGAACCGTCCCCATGCTTTACAACAATATTATTGCCGTCTACCTTTTCCACATAGCCGTCATCAGCCGCGACTTCCACCACACGGGAATCAACCGCGGTTTTGTACTCCAAACCCGTGCCAACATAAGGCGCGTCAGTACAGAGCAACGGCACAGCCTGGCGCTGCATGTTAGCCCCCATCAAAGCCCGGTTAGCATCGTCGTGCTCCAGGAAGGGAATCAGCCCGGCAGCCACGGAGATAACCTGTTTCGGGCTAACGTCCATATAATCTACCCGGCTAGGGGGCATTGTGGTGATTTCATGGCCGTAACGCACGTTGACCCGCTTATTAACGAAGCGTCCTTCCTCGTCCAAGGGTTCGTTGGCCTGGGCCACCACATAATTATCCTCCACATCAGCGGTGAGGTAATCTATATCAGTAGTAACTACGCCGGTTTCCTTATTTACCCGGCGGTAGGGGGTTTCAATAAAGCCGTATTCGTTGATCCGGGCAAAGGTGCTGAGGGAACCAATCAGGCCGATGTTGGGACCTTCCGGCGTTTCAATGGGGCACATTCTGCCATAGTGGGAATGGTGCACGTCACGAACCTCAAAACCGGCCCGCTCACGGGAGAGACCGCCAGGCCCCAACGCGGAAAGGCGGCGCTTATGAGTTAGCTCCGCCAAGGGGTTATTCTGGTCCATAAACTGAGAAAGCTGGCTGGAACCGAAAAATTCCTTTAAGGCGGCAACCACCGGGCGAATATTAATCAGCACCTGGGGGGTAATATTTTCCGTATCCTGAATTGTCATCCTTTCCTTAACTACCCGTTCCATACGGGAAAGGCCAATCCGGAATTGGTTCTGCAACAGCTCGCCCACGCAGCGCAGGCGGCGGTTGCCTAAATGGTCAATATCGTCGGCTTCAATGCCGCCGTCCATTAAAACTAAAAGCTGCTTCAAGGTTTCAAAAATATCAGCCTTAGTCAGGTGTTTTATATAATCATTGCGCACAGTGGCAATATCCCCGTCATAGACAACATAGGCCTGGGCCTCGTCGTCCCACACTTTACCCTCAGGGTTAACGCGCTTGAATATGCCGTGGTTCAATTTCTTGTCCAGTTTATAACGTCCTACATTACCCAAATCATAGCGTTTCGGGTCAAAGAACAAGGTATGCAGCAGGCTGCGGGCGGAATCCACCGTAGGTGGTTCACCGGGCCGCAATTTTTTATAAACCTCAATTAACGCCTCCGCCTCAGTGGTGGTGTTATCCTTTTCCAAGGTAGAGGTTATGTGGGGATTCTCCCCGGTAAGGGCCAGAATTTCCTCATCGCTGCTTAAACCCAAGGCCCGCAATATAATAGTGGCTGGCAGCTTTCTGGTGCGGTCAATCCGCACATATATCGCGCCGGCGGCGTCGGTTTCGTATTCCAGCCAAGCGCCGCGGTTAGGTATAATAGTGGAACCGTAAATATCCGCGCCGCTGTTGGCGTCTTTAGAATGGCTAAAATATACGCCGGGGGAGCGGACTAATTGGCTGACAATAACGCGTTCAGCGCCATTGACAATAAAGGTACCCCGTTCCGTCATCAGGTGAAAATCACCTAAAAAAACTTCCTGTTCCTTTACTTCGCCAGTTTCCTTATTAATTAAGCGAACCTTAACTTTTAAGGGAGCGGCATAAGTGGCGTCTCGGTCTTTGCTTTCTTCAACGCTGTACTTTTCCTCGCCAAGGGAATAATCAATAAACTCTAAGGACATTTTTTGCGTAAAATCCTGAATAGGGGAAATGTCCTCAAAAATTGACTTCAGCCCCTCGTCCAAAAACCACTGGTATGACCGTTTTTGAATCTCAATCAAATCCGGCATTGACTGAACTTCGTGGATTCTGGAATAATTTCTACGTTTAATTACTCCGAGCCCATCATTAGACATGTAGCAAACCACCTCTCGTTTGTGTTTGACTATATTTTCTAAGAGAGACTTTTCGCAGCCTTACCGCAAGACTATCGAAGCGTCCGTTTTCCGCCTTACCGCAAGCCCGAAAAACTGTTTTTTCATAAATAAAAAAACGGGACAGCCAACTCATGGAAATCAAGCATGATTTTTTAGCCTATTCTGCCTCATTATATAGAATAGGCATTATAATATAATATCATTGCCTATCGCCATTGTCAAGCGGCAATTTTCCACAGGAAGAAACAGTCCTGAAGCTGCACATAATTTCAGTATTTCCCTTAATTAGCCAAAATATACAAAATCTTCTGCTTACATCACTAATAACCCATTCCGCCCCTTGATATTTTTCTCGGCGCAACCCCCCCGGTAGCCGGAACCAAAGCAAAATAAGGCGGCATAAAACAGGCAAGGAGCTATCCAATATTACTCACGCCGCGCCTGGAATTATTGGTTCTAGGAGTAGCAACCTTGGCCTCACCAAGTCAAGTACAACGGCGGTAACGGCAAACCCCCTAAACGGGACTAAATACCGCCAGCCCCAAAAAAATGATTGATACCAACCCGCCAGACACCCTAAAACCAGAAACGCCCCAGGGGATTGCAGCCGCCGCCAAACCATATAAAAGCCAAAAACCCGATACCAAAACTATACCCTAAAATCAAAATTCTTAAATTAAAACGCCTAAATTCTCAAAAAACCTAATAAACCCCAAACTCTAAAACCTAAACCCTTAATCAAAACCCAAAAACCAAAAAGAGCGAAGCCTCAGTCACTGTCTTCGCTGTAAATTAGGTTTGGCGGCGCTGCCACCCCCTTGGGCGTTACTTATTAGGAACTTCTTACCGGAACCCTCCCTGTCAATTTCCCCCTTCTGCCCAAGACCAGCTCCTCCTCTTGCAAAGCCGTCAACACCCCTGCGTATAACATCAATTATACCGTCAATATCCGCCATAATCATCTCCGAAAGTGATGTCGATTAATCCACACGAGGTTCACCCCACGGCCCAGTTGGATGACGGCAAGTTTGCCTCCTCGGACTTAAACAATCTATACAGAAGGGAATCAATCGCAATAACCGTTTAAATTAAAAGCGAAGCCCAAACTCTGGCTTCGCTATAAATTAAGATTATAAAATTACTTGTCCGGAACTTCGGTACCGGAACCTTCCCCTGTCAATTTCCCCTTCTCACCCAAGGCCGCCAGCTCCTCCTCTTTCAAAGCCGTCAACACCCTGTGCATATCGTCAATATCCTGTATTGTCATCTCCGGGAAATGAAAGAGCTGCTTTTGGTAATGGCGCAGTACGCCACGGGAGGAATCCACCCCGGCCTTCTCTACCCGGGAGTTGACATAATGGGTGGTTATAGTACCAGTAAGAAAGCTGAGAAAGCCAATGCCGCTAAACATGAGAACCATGGCTATGATTCTCCCGGCCGGGGTTACGGGAATATAATCGCCGTAACCTACAGTGGCAATAGTGACAACACCCCACCACAACCCCTCAAAAAAAGTCATATTTTCTATGGGGGCAATGAGGAGGGCGGAAGTAAATAATACCACTACAGCGCCAAAGGCCACATAAAGAAAAATATTAAGGGAAGAAAAGCTGCGAAACCGCTTGATAAAACGACCGAACAGAATTAGGCAACGCACCAATTTAGCGGCTCTAAACAGGGGGTTAAAGGGAATAAGCGCCACTAAATCCAAAATATTTTTTACAAAAAATTCCTTTTTCCGGGGGGCCAGAATAAAGCGCGCAATATAGTCGACAGCGAAAATGCAGATAGTTACCACATCTATAATGGCCGCCCTTTGGAGGCTCCCCGGGTCTAAGGCGCCGGTAATCTGAAAATAGTAAAAATATAGGTTAACAAAGGCCAGCACCGCGAGGATAAACTCATAGGGCAACTGCAAGCGCCGCCAATCAAAGGGTTTCTTCACAGCACCTTATACCTCTTCACGTTCCTCCATGGGCAGCACAGTAAAGTCCTTTTCCGTAAACAGGGCCTTTACCCTCTTACAGGGGCAACCGCCGCATTTGCGCAGCATCATAATTACAGCTCCCACCAGGGCCATGGCCGAGGCCAAGCCCAACATTATACCAATCCATTTTTTCATAAAACTCACCTCTCAGATTATATCTCCAATAGTTAAATGTGCTATAAATATGCCATTTGTTTATTTTCTATCTCTATTTTAACCGCATTTTGTGTTTTACACAAGACTATTTTCGGAAGTTTAACACAAATTCACCAATACGCAAACCGTCAGCCGCCGCCGACATTATGCCGCCGGCATAGCCGGGGCCTTCACCGGCCAGGAACAAGCCCTTAATATTAGCTTCACCCTTTTGGTCCCTGATTATCCGTACCGGGGCGGAACTTCTGGTCTCCGGACCGGTCAACAAAGCGTCCTCACTGTCAAAGCCCGGCAATTTTGCGGCCAAAAGGGGCAAAGCAGCCCTAAGACTCTGCCGCGCAAAATCCGGCAAACAGGGGCCTATAGCCCCCATACTCACGCCGGGGAGATAGGTAGGCTCCACACTGGACCAGGCTGTGGAAGGCTGGTCGCGCAAAAAGTCCCCCACTTTCTGACAGGGGGCCTTGTAACAGCTTCCCCCCAGGGTATAACCTGCCTGCTCAATCTGTCGCTGCCAATACATACCCCCCAAGGGGTGGGAGGTGGGAAAATCCGCCGGCGTCACACCCACCAACAGGGCGCTGTTAGCATTTTTGCCGTCGCGGGCAAAACCGCTCATGCCGTTGGTCACAATGGCCTGTGGTTCCGAAGCCGCCCCCACCACCACGCCGCCGGGGCACATACAGAAGGTGTAAACCGAACGGCCGTTGGGCAGGTGCAGGGCCAGCTTATAGTTGGCGGCGCCCAGAGCGTCAGTGCCATACTGGGCCTGGTTAATCAGGGACTGGCTGTGCTCAATGCGCACCCCCAGGGAAAACCCTTTGGGCTCCAGGGCCACGCCCCTGCGCCACAACATTTCATAGGTATCCCTGGCGCTATGACCGGTAGCCAACACCAAGCAAGAGCAGTCCAAAACCTCCTCTCCTTGGGGACTGACAGTCTTAATGGCAACCAGGGCCTTATTGGTCGTAATGATATCGCTGAGTCGGGTAGAAAAACAAAATTGCCCCCCTAAAGCCTCAATGCGTTGACGCAAATTCACCACCACTTGGGGGAGGTTATCGGACCCTATATGGGGCTGGGCTAAATAACCGATTTCCTCCGGCGCGCCGGCGGCAATAAAATCAGCGATAATCCGCCGGTGCCTGGGGTCTTTAGTGCCAGTATACAGCTTGCCATCGGAAAAGGCCCCAGCGCCGCCTTCGCCAAATTGCACATTGCTGTCAGGCAAAAGCTCAGCCTGCCGCCAAAACCTGGCCACATCCCGGCCGCGCTCCTGAACCGCCTTGCCCCGCTCTAAAATTAAGGGTTCCAAACCGGCTTCAGCCAACAGCAAACCGCAGAATATCCCAGCAGGGCCAGCACCCACAACTATGGGCCGCTCAGAACCGCCATAATTGGGTGTGGGCGTCACATATTTAACAGGCTGGTATTTACTCACCCGCTTATCCCGGAGCTCCCGGAGCTTTTTCTCCTCATTGCCCCGAAAGTCCACGGCAACGGAAAGGGCCAGGCGTAAATCCGGCTTTTTGCGGGCGTCTATGGCTTGGCGAATTATCTTTACGTCCCCCAACTGCTGGGCCTTTACTTGCAAACGCCGGGCCACAACCTTTCTGATAGCCTCCTGGCCGCTGCCTACAGGCAGCTTTATTTCATCTATTTTTAACATTTCTCTTTACCCAAGGCCGCTACGGCGGATTCCGCCGCCAGACGGCCGCTGCTCCAAGACCAGTGGAGATTATAACCGCCGCAATCACCATGCAGAGCCAGAATTTCCCCGGCTAAATACAGACCGGATCAAAGCTTACTCTCCATCAGCCAACTCCACTTCATCTATTTTTAACATTTTTCTTTACCCAAGGCCGCTACGGCGGATTCCGCCGCCAGACGGCCGCCGCTCCAAGCCCAGTGGAGATTATAGCCGCCGCAATCACCATGCAGAGACAGAATTTCCCCGGCTAAGTACAGACCGGGACAAAGCTTACTCTCCATGGTTGCGGTATTTATTTCCCTCAAGCTCACGCCGCCGGCTGTAACCTGGGCGTTTCTCCAACCGTTATGCCCCACTAAGGCTAGGGGCAGGTTCTTCAAAGCTTGGGCCGCCTTAGCAATATCCTCAGCGCTCAACTGTGATACCGGGTAGCTTAATTGCCGCCCTAAAACCCTCTTTAAGATAAGTTGACCAATTTTCTTATTTAATAAACCGGTTAAATAATTTTCTAAGGTTAAGTAGCCCAATTCCTCCCGCCGGCGCAGCAATAATTGCCGCATATCCTCCTCGCTGAGCTCTGGGGAAAAATCCAAGTTAACAGTTAGGCCCGTTTCAGCCTGTCCCGGCAAGGCGCAGGAAAGGCTCAGCGCCGCGATACCGGAAAGGCCGTATTCCGTAAAGAGTATTTCACCCTGGGCCTGGGCTAAAACTTGAGAGCCGCGGCATAAGGCGGCGGCGCCCTGGAATCTCAGCCCCTGCCAAGCTTTGGTCAAAGAATTTTCCGTTTGCAACTGAACTAAAGCCGGTGCTAAATCACTCACCGTATGGCCTAAAGCCCGACACAGCTTATAGCCCTTGTCACTGCCGCCTAAACCAGGGGAGGCCTGCCCACCGGCGGCCAAAAGCAATTTACGGCAAGCTATCTCCCCCTGAGATGTGAGCAAAATATAGCCGGGTTCAGCTTTTTTTATGGCCGTAACCTCTGTTTCCGTCTGTAAATCCACGCCCCCTTGAGCGGCGGCCAAACGCAGGGCGTCCACAACAGCCCCGGCCTGACCACTGTAAGGGTAAACCCTGCCCTGGGACTCAAAACGAGGGTAAATACCCAGAGTTTGAAAAAAAGCGATGTTATCCTCTGGAGTATGGCTCCGCAAAACCGGCGTTGCCAAAGACTTGTCCGCGCCGTAATAATTTTCCAGGCTCAGGTTTAAATTAGTAAAATTACAGCGTCCATTGCCGGTGGCTAAAAGCTTTCTGCCCACCCTGGGCTGGCGTTCCAGCAAAGCTACAGCTAAGGAACTATTGCCGCCCACAGCTGATACCGCGGCGCAAAGCCCCGCCGCGCCGCCGCCAACTATCGCCAGATCATAAACTTTCCTCTCGTTCCCCTTCATGGTTCCTCGCGGCTCCTCCTATACTATCCCAGGTCAGGTCCTCTAAATCGCCTACAGTTACTGCCAGAGCCAGAGCATCGTCCCGCAGGTAACAATGGTAGCGGTCCTCCAAGGCCAAAACCAGCTCTAAAAAGCTGAGGGAATCAGCTTTTAAATCTCGGCGCAGCAGGGTTCCCCGGTGAATCTCCCCGGTTTTCCGTGGCAAAACCGAGCCGACCAGAGAATAAAACTCATCTCCTAGCATCAACAGCTCCCCCCTATCTTTACTTCTATTATATAGGTAAAGATTGGGAAAATACCTTATTTCCATAAACTAGCCAGAATCTTGGCCACAGTTTCCTCACGGGAGCCATTATTGTCCACTGTAAAGTGACACGCCCCCGCATATATAGCTTCCCGCTCCGCCGCTATGTCATATATTTTATGGGGGTCCTTAGCCAGTAAGGGCCGCTGCCTAATGCGCTTGCCCTGTAAAATCAATTCCGGCCTGCGCTTGAGCCAGACTACCTTGCCGCTAGAGCGCATTAGCTCAATATTTTCCTTGCTCAACACGGCGCCGCCGCCGGTGGATACCACCCGGTTGCGGCGTTTGGCTAAATCACGCAAGGCCGCGGTTTCAGCTTGGCGAAAAGCCTCCTCGCCCTGGCTGGCGAAAATTTCCGGTATCGTCTGACCCAAGGTTCGCTCCACCTCAAGATCAGTGTCCACAAACCGACGGTGAATTTTCCGGGCCAAAACCTTGCCAATAGAGGTTTTGCCGGAACCCATTAAACCGATTAAATAAATATTTTCCATTAACTGTTCTTTTTCTCCATTATTACCTATTGCCTGTTATCTATTCCGTATCGCCTATTACATATCATCTATATCGCGCATCGTTTATCGCATATTGCCTATTGCGTACCGTGTATTGCGTATCGCCTACCGCATATCACATATCGCATACCGCACATATCGCGTTTCTGCGCCTATTGTATACCACATACCGTGTAACACATCTCATGTATCGTGTATTGTGTATTGCTTATTGCCTATCGCTTATCACATAACGCCTATCGACTACCGAATAACGCCTATAACCTATGCTCGTAGTACATCGCTTATCACCTATCGCATTACTCCCAACTACACCAACTAACCATTAAGGCAGCTAAGCCAAATTTGTCTAACTTCGGCCCAGGCTTGCCCCAAACCAGGGATTAAGATTTACGGGCAGCCCGCCGCTGGCGGTAAAGGTAAATCAACAGAGCGCCAACAAACAGCACAATACTAATAACCTGGGCCTGGCGTAAAGGCCCAATCATCAGGCTATCTGTCCGCAAGCCCTCAATAAAGAACCGGCCCACGGAATAAAGCATCAGATAGATGAGAATTAAGTTACCCTCCTGCCGCCGTTTTTTAAACAGAATCATCAGGATAATAAAAACACCCAAGTCCCAAAGGGATTCATATAAAAAAGTCGGGTGCACCATTTCGCCATGAACATTAATGGCCCAGGGCAAATTTGTGACAGTGCCGTGGGCTTCCTGGTTAAAAAAGTTGCCCCAGCGGCCAATGGCCTGTCCCAAAATTAAAGCTGGCGCAAAGCAGTCCGCAACCTTAAAAAAATCCAGCTTATAATATTTACAGCAGATTATCACCGTTAAAGCGCCGGCGATTATGGTGCCGTGAATAGCCAAACCGCCATGCCAAATAGCAAAAATCTCACCGAGATTACCGGCATAATGGGGCCACTGAAAAATCACATAATAAATACGGGAGCCAATGACCGACATGGGTATGGCCCATAAAATCATAGTCCAGATATGATCCTCGTCAATATCCCGCTCCTTGGCTAAGCGGGTGGCAATAATAACCCCGGCTATAATTCCTAAAGTCAAGCAAATACCATACCACCGTACTGGCCAGCCAAATACGGTAAAAGCCACTGGATTCATAAGCGTACGCCTCCCAGTCTGAAATAGTTTTATCTTTTTATTATAAACAATCTCGCCCCTGTTTTCAATGGTTATTAAACTAATATTTTACTTCCTTTTTCCCCCCATTTAGTGCTATACTAAGTTTGCCCACTTGCCCGCCCCGGTATTAACACCGGCTCTAAGCTCAAAATAATCTGGGGTTTCACCTGGCAAAGCCCCGAACCAGGCGCAAGGAGGCAAACTAATCTCAAGGAGGCCATAGCAATGGAGAGCGCGAAAAAAAAGGGGATAATCCTTTGCCTTTTGTCGGCTTTAGCCTATTCACTAGGGCCCATCTTAGGCAAACTGCTCTTTAGCGGCGGCTTTCCCTGGCAGGTAGTGGTCACTTGCCGCGGCATGATACCGGCGCTCCTGGTCCTGCTCTACGCCTTATTCTGGGCCAGAGACGTTTTTAAAATAAAAAAACAGCACCTGCCCCTTTTTATAGCTTACGGCGTGTGCATCGCCTTATCCTCCCTGAGCAATTATTGCGCTCTCTATTATATAGACGCTGCCGTTGCTACAGTGCTCCTCTATACTCTCCCCGTATTTACGGTTTTGCTGTCCCGGGTTATCTTAAAGG
>DXZC01000003.1:0-25234 GCA_019415505.1 Peptococcaceae bacterium
CCGTACTTATTTCATCATCGGGCTTAGGCTTTTTGCAGTGGTCGCAATAGCTGTAATCCTGGGTCATATCATCGCAGCCGCATTGACAGCATTGGTAATATCCTTCGCCGCCGATTTCCCGGTCTGGCACCCATTCGCCCTCACATTCCTCTTGGCAATCTCGGCAATACAATTCCGTTTTAGTCATAATCCCACCCCCAGGACAAACCCCACAAACATGGCGGCCAGGGTTAAACCCGTAACCCCTACCCAAGTAGGTTTATCAGACTTGTGCCGGCTCTTGCGCACATAACCCGGCTCTATTCTATCCGGTATGCCGTGGGTCATGGGGGTGTAGTCCAAGTCGCTTAAATCAATTTTAGCTGGCTTTGGTATTTCGCCAAAGCAATGACCGCTTAACAGTTTGTTCATTTTATTGCACACACTCCTTTCTTTGTAAGCTGACAGCAGCAGTTAAAAAATCAGTATCATAAACATCAATCAGCAATGACGCTGGCGGAATGTTTTCATGATTTGCAAAAGCAACAACTTCATCAAGTTTTAGTGTGTGAGGGTCGCTCTTGCGATTTGCAAAGGTTCTCTTTGACATTGCCGCCGCATTGGCTGTTTCTTCTTCGCTGTAGCCTTTATTATTTGCAATATTTTGGATATTTCGTAAGGCAATAAGGATGTAGTCTTTTTTTCTGCCTCTTGCCATAAGGAAACCTCCTTTCTTAGTTGTCTTTGCTTTCGTCCGTATCGCAATAACAGGTGAAATCTTTTTGAATGTTCATCGTTACTGTTAAGGTGCAATGTTTGTCATCTGCCTTTTCTGCTATTTGATAATCCGTAATCATTGGCAAATGTACGCCGTCTAAAAATAAACGTGTGTATTGACCTATTTTAACGATTTTTAATTCTGGTAAGTGAAACATCATTTACCTCTCTTTCTTAGCTGGCCTTGGGGTTGTTGTCAGCCCACTCCCGGATTAAAGCAATTTACTTTTATCTGTTTTCATGTTATATTTTATTTAAATAGTTTTTCGACTGTGCTATTTAATGCTTGTGCGATTCGTATTGCCGTGCGAACGCCGGGTTCTCTTTTGTTGTATTCATAGTCCTGATATTGGCGTTCTGCTATGCCTGCTAATTCTGCGACCTCTTTTTGCGTCTTGCCGGACGCCTCACGGGTCGCCCGTAGTTCCATATTCAATTTCTCCTCTCTTTCTGATTTAACACCGTAAATTTATCGTGTTATGTTGATATTATAACACCGTAAATTTATCGTGTCAACCCTTTTGTAAATTATTTTGGAGGTGTTGCACATGTATGATTTAGGTGCAAGGTTTAAGGCAGTCCGTACAGAGAAAAAACTAACTCAAAAGCAAGTAGCGTTAGGTATTGGTGTACCAGAGAGACAGTATCAAAACTATGAATATGGCAAAAATACTCCGTCAGCTCTGATTTTAATTGCCCTTGCTGATTACCTTGACGTATCATTAGACTACCTTGTAGGGCGCTCTGACAACCCAAAGAGGCGGTAAGCTATTGTTTGTAGTTCTCATAGTTGACTCCTCTAGCTTGCTTTGGGGTTGTTATCACTCTGAGCGAAAATATAGTCGCTTTTATGCGACACTATGATTAAAAAAAATATCTGCAGCCTCATCTTTTGTTAAATGAAGGAATTCAATAATGCCGCGTGCCTCTTTAATAAGAAGTGTTTCCCCGTTATTATTTAACTTCCTGTAAAGAGTCGCTTTATCTATACCAAGAAATTTTGCAAGTTCAGCTATAGATGTTTCATTTTCTACAATACGTCCTTTAATTTTATTCACGTTAACCATTTAAATCACCTCCCTCTATTTGCATATCATGCGACTTTATTAAAGTATAAATTATGTTAGCTAAAAAGTCAATAACTTTTTCGCATATAATGCAAAAAAGTAGTATTATTTTATTTTTTATGGTTGCAAACTTGCGAATTATGTGCTATTCTATGTTTATAACAGGAGGCTATCATTGTGACTACAGGAGAAAGAATCCATAACAGGCGTATAGAAATTGGTTTAAGTGTAAATAAGGTGGCTGATTTAATAGGTAAAGATAGGGCTACAGTTTATCGTTATGAAAGTGATGATATTGAAAATCTCCCCGTATCAGTATTAGAACCACTAGCAAAAGCCCTAAAAACGACTCCTGCCTACTTAATGGGCTGGGAAGACGATTATTTAGAAACGGAAGAAAAACCAGCAGAGAACAATATAACCGAAAAAGAGCAAGACATTATAATAAAATACCGCAGTCTGGACGACTACGGTAAAAAGAATGTTGATACATTATTAGACAACGAATATGAAAGGTGCACTAGCCCAAAAGATACGCCTGTTAAGCGTACAAACAAAGAACTGATAGAGGAAATCGAAAATCAAAACCATTTTCAATTAATCGCTTATGGAGGCAGAAAACTTAATAGGACTGTTTCAAAAGAAAAAGCAATGGAAACAAAGAGACTAATTGAGGAAATCGAAAAAAAGAAAGAAGATAAGGCAGCAAAGCTGAGGGAGCAATTTGAGGAAATAGAAAGAAAACAAAAAGAAAAGTCAAAAAAGTTAGATGAGCAACTTAAGGAAATAGAAAGAAAACAAGAAGAAGAATCTTTGCGTAAACAAGAAATGTTTCGTAAAATGGCAGAAAAGGCGGAAAATTCACATAACGAAGAATAATTGGAAAAAATTTCTAATGAAACTTCCCTCTGAATTAGGTAAAATTTACCTAAAAGGAGGGGTCGAAAAATGTCAAATTTTATCGATAATCAAGTTGAAAAAGTAAAACGGGAAATTAATGCAGAGGTGACTTTTCAGAACTTAATGCAATATGTTAAAAGCCTCGGAATATCAGTATTTTATTATTCCCAAGGTGAAGAGGTTATCAAACAGAACGACCTTGAGTTGGAAGCCCTTGTTAATGAATCGTTTATTTACAATGATAAAGAAGATACTACAAAGGCTATTTTTATTAAAGATGAAGCTGAAAACAAATTATTCTTACTGGCCCATGAATTAGGACATTATATTTTCAGTCATGGCCCTGGCAAAACATCTGAAGAGGAGTACATAGCCAACGATTTTGCAAGACTGCTTTTAGGCATAACAACGGATAAAGAAGAGATAAAGCGAAAAAAAGTACATAAAAAAGTAATAGTTGTTTTAGGTACACTGGTACTTGTTAGCTTTACGCTTAGTTATTATTTAGGTAATAATGTGCCAACACAGCAGCAAGAGCAAATTATAAACTCGGTACCAGCGGTGACTGAGCAGCCGGAGCCTGACGTTCCAGCTAATACCACAGAACAAACATATGTCCTAACCCGTACAGGGGACAAGTATCATTTACCAAGCTGTTACTATGTTAGAGATAAGAATGATTTAGTTGAAATCACACTGGAAGAGGCAGAAAAAGGCGGGTACGAGCCTTGTAAGGTGTGTATTGGGGAATAAGTGTAAAAAGGATTTTATTAAAAAGGGGTATTAGTTTGTCTTTTTTAAAGAACATGAGCAAAAGAAATATAATAATTACTGATATCGTGATTGTCATTGTTTTAATTGCTGTTATTGCTGCCTTTAGTGGCAATGACAGTGATAAGCAGGAAGTACCGGTTGCGAATACTCAAGAAGGTACAGAGGAAGTGGAACAAAGTGTTGATGCGGATAATTCTCAAAACGAGAGTTCTGTAACGGAAGCTCCGAGTTCCTCGGCACAGCCAGAGCCTAAAAACAATTATAAAACAAGCCTTTCCTGGGCTGACCTTAATCACTATATGTTTTCTGTAGAAAATGGGGCTTCTTACAACGGTGATAATGTGATGGCCGGGACGTATCGTTTTTACCCTGAAGCTGTTACTTTAGGAGATGGTAGTGTTCCGATTGTGTGGGATATTTACGTTTCTAATAATATGTACCAAAATATTAGCAATCTTCAAGAATCAGAGTACGTCGGAACTGTTGGTGGCACAGAAAAAAATGAGATAACATTAGACCTTATCCCTGGTAATTTTGTCTATGTTAAATACAATGAAACAGTAAGTACGCCAACGGGATATTTACAAATAGATAAAATAGAGTAGTTGAGTATAATTTTATAACGATTATATTCTTAAAAGTTTTACTATAAGTCACTAAGGAGGGGAACAGATGGGCCAAGAAAATATTAACCAAAATCAGAATAGACATATAATAGTATGCCCAAATTGTGGCGGTACTAATATTAATGTACAAGTGGTAACAGTTACAGAGAGTAAAACAAAGGGTTTTGGATGGTGTAAAGGCTGTATTGGGGCAATTATATGGCTCCCCTTATTTTTCTGTGGACTTTGTGGTATGGGCAAGGGAAAGACCACTACAAAAGAAAAGACGGTTAAAGTATGCCAAGACTGCGGACACACATTTTAAACGCTATACAATTTGTAGGCGATAAAAGCGGGTGTCACCAAATCCCTGAACGATGTTTGCATATAGGTAATTATACAATGCCTTTATGCGCCCGGTGCACTGGTGTATTAATTGGACAATTTATGTCTTTGGTACTATTGATTTCTGGTCTTAAACTTGGTTTTTTCAGTGGGATTATCTTTATATCTATAATGGGCATAGATTGGGGATTACAGGAAATAAAGATATTGGAATCAACAAATATTAGAAGGTTAATCACTGGTATAGTAGGGGGTTACGGCTTATTTACGATATATATTAATATTTTTATATTTCTTATTGGTTTAGTAATGTAAAAGTTCCTCTCGGAACAGAAACTTATCTTATTCCAAGTAGTGAAAAAAGCCGATTTTTGATAAGTTAATGCTATAATTTTATATGTATGTTGTTAAAAATGGCGATTTCTGATAAGTTGCTGTAATAATTTCATGGGTATGTTGCTAAAAACGCCGATTCATGATAATTAATAAATTAAAAATCTCTTTAGGCTGGATAAGTTGGAAGTAGTTCAGCGTGTAAATTTTATACATACAGCCGAAAGCAGCAAAACAAATACAAAAATATTTGCCATAACCCATTGACAAATATTATTATATGTGTTATTATAATATTGTCAGGAGGGGATAAAGTGAAAAGCTACTCATCTAGGGAAGTTATACAAATGCTAAAAGCGGACGGTTGGTACTTACTAACAACAGAGGGCAGCCACCACCATTATAAGCACCCTATTAAAAAAGGTAAGGTTACCATAAAGCACCCTTGTAAGGACATTCCGCCAAAGACATTAAAAAGCATAGAAAGTCAATCGGGGTTATCATTTAGATGACCCCTAATCCCCACCAGAGAGGAGTAAATAAAATGGCAAAAAAAGATAGTTACTTGTATCCGGCAGTTTTTACCTATGAAGAGGGCTATGAGATTGCAGTTACCTTTCCAGATTTTCCAGGGTGTACAACAAGCGGAGCAGATGACGCAGAATCTCTAAAAATGGCAAAAGAAGCACTAGGCGGCCATATTTGGTGTATGGAAATGGATAATGACGAGATACCGGAACCAACCAGTCTTTGCGATGTGGAATTAGAAGAAAACGAAAGAGCTGTTTTAGTTGACGTGTTTATGCCCGCTATTCGATTAGAGAAAGAGAATAAATCAGTAAATCGGACTGTTACACTTCCTGCCTGGCTAAATGCCGCAGCTTTAGAAAAGGATATAAATTTCTCACAGGTTTTACAGGCAGCTTTAATTAGCCAAGTAGGGGATAAGCGGACCATGTAATTAATCAATAAAAAATCCCCCTCGGAGTTGCAGCTCCAAAGGGGATTCATAGGGCAGATATATCACATAGCTCATGGGATTTTTCTGCCCTTTTATTATACAGATAATGAAAGGGGTTGTCAAATAAATATGGCTAAAGCAAAAAAATTGCCTAGCGGTATGTGGAGATGTCAAGCATGTATTGAAGGGGTACGCCGTTCCTTTACAGCATTTTCTAAGAGGGAGGCCGAATATCAGGCTATTGAATGGCAAGCCAAAAAGAAAGATAAACGGGACCCGCAAAATTTAACAGTAAATGAGTTGTTATCTCAATACATAGATAGCAAGGACGGTGTTTTAGCCAAGACAACCATTATCGGCTATAATAACATGAAAAGAAATAATTTTACTGACATTAAAGATATCAAGGTATCAAAAATAAATGAGTTTATTATCCAAGCGTGGGTTAGCAGCTTATCAAAATCTTTAAGCCCTAAAACGGTAAGGAATATTTACGGGTTATTCAAAGCCGCTACCAAATTAAATTATAATGTCACTTTACCGCAAAAAAAGAAGGTTATTTACAATACCCCTGATGTAGATACCTGCAAAGCGATACTTGCCGCTACTGCCGGAACAATAGCTGAGGTACCGGTGCTTTTAGCGATGTGGTGCTCTTTGCGAATGTCCGAAATTCGGGGGATTCGCTGGGAAAAGGTTGAAGAGGATAAAATCATTATAGATACTGCCAGAATTCACATGGGCGGCGATAACATAGTCAAAGGCACCAAGACCGTTGAAAGCCAGCGAATCGTTTATATCCACCCCTACCTGTACAATAAAATAAAAGAGCAAGATAAAATAAATGAGTGGGTCGTTCCTTATTCTGCAAATTATATTAATAAGGTTTTCCATAAGGTATTATCAGAAAATAATATTAAGCAATGCAGGTTCCACGATTTACGGCACGCTAACGCAAGTATTATGCTTATGCTCAATTTCCCGAATAAGTACGCCATGGAACGAGGCGGCTGGTCTACAGAGGACGTACTAAAAAATGTATATCAGCAGACCTTTAAAAAAGAAAGTAAAGAGATGATAAATCGGCTTGATACCTTTATTATTGACATGATTAATTCACACGAAAATGCACACGACACGCCTAAAGACGTGATAAATTAACACCTTATAAAAGGTTCGATTCCCTTCACCCGCTCCAGAAGCTAAACCGCTATTATGCAGGCGATAAGCCAAAATAATAGCGGTTTTTTATTGGGAAAAACAGCTAAAAACGTATGCAAAAACCAATTTTTGCAACCTCTGTACCTGGGGCCGCGAAACGATTGCACACGAAATTGCACACAAAAGTTTTGCCGTCACACCAAGGGGTGGAAATATAAATCCGTATAGCTTTCTGCTGGGAAACTCAACAATGGGCAGATAGCTATTTTTGTTTTGTTAGGTTTATGAGCCGCTTCATTTTGTCGTAGAGCAGTTCAGAGCCGCCGCAGGAGGTTTCTACTTCGTAGATCGTGCAGCCGATTTTGTAAGTAACTGTTTCATTTAACGGATTACCCCGTCTGGGCTGAAATCCGCTGTCCTCGTCCGTTCTTTTCCTCACCATTCCTTTCCCGTCCTTTCGTAGATAGTAGAGGGAGAAAGTTTCGTAGCAAGCATGGGAAAGGGGTACCCTTTCCGTAAAAATGCCCTGCATTTTGCTTGTACCCTCGCAGGCTTCGCCTGCTGGGGCAGACCCTTGGGAGTTTCCCAAACCCTTAATTTCTCCCCTCGCTACCCACACCACAGAAAAACAGAAAAAAGCCAAAGGTTTCGGGCAGAAATTGAAAAAAATTTTTCCTTGCCCTGCGGCGGGGTATTCGGGTATTTCCCCTCTCACTTCCTACTACAAGGAACAGCGAAGTTTTACCAAATATATCGCAAAAAAACGCTAAAGAAAATTCATTTCTTTAGCGTTCTGTTGGTCTATGTTAATTTGTTTTTCATTTCGTCAATCAGTAATTCAGCAATCGGTGTAAACACTTGATACTTTTTCCATATGACATACATCTTTGTTTCAAGGGGCGGATTTAGCGGGCGAAAAGTAAGGGGGCTATTTGTACCTGTATCAATCAGATTATCGAAAGATAACATATAGCCTACGCCCTCTTTCACAAAAACAGAGCCATTATAGGCAAGGTTAATCGTACCCGATAAATCTAACATATCTGCCTTTTCTCCGCACCACCTCGGAATATCAACCTGCATAGCCTGTGCCGAACAAATTATAGGAAGTCCCATTAAATCGTCTGCTTCTATGCTTTTCTTGCTTGCCAACGGATCATCTTTTTTCATAACAAGACCCCAAGCGTTTGTTTCAGGCACTTCGATATAGTTGTATTTTGACAGATTGGGCGGCTCAACAATTACCGCAAAATCTATAAGCCCTCTGTCAAGGCGTTCTACAACCTGTTCCGTATTTCCGCTTGTCAAATGATAACGAAACAGCGGATAATCCTCTCTAAATTCCTTAATGATGCGTGCCAGATATTTAATTTGATGAGATTCCGCACATCCGATATGTACCTCTCCACCTGTGACTGTATCAAGGGCATGAAATTCATCGGTGGTTTTATCAACCATATCCAAAATATCTTCGGCTCTCTTACGCAACAACATTCCCTCGTCAGTAAGTGTTAGACCAACACTTCCACGGCGAAACAGTTTTTTGCCTAATTCTTGTTCCAATTCTTTCATTTGCTTTGATAAAGTCGGCTGCGAAACGTGGAGGGTTTCGGCTGCTCTCGACATATTGCCAATTCTTGCAATTTCCAAAAAGTAACGAAGTACACGAATTCCCATAATCAAATTCTCCTATTCAGATTACTGCTTACATTATACAAACTCATATTATTCCTGTAAAGAATAATATGATATGATTTATAAATATTAGACATATCGCATTTGCCTAAATATAATGAAAGTACAGGAGGTGCAAATGATTGGCTAAAGCAACGGATACACGAGGTATGATTTATCAAAACTTAAAAGACGCAGGCTGTGATGATGTGCTTACTGAAAAATGTATGTCCTTTTTAGAAAGCGGTGACGCAGGGGATATGCTGCCCCTGCTAAAAAAATACAAGTGCAGTTTGCTCGGCAGGGTGCGAAGGGAACAAAAGCAAATAGATTGTCTTGATTTTCTGATTTATAAACTTCAAAAAGAAACAGGAGGATATTTATTATGATGAATTTTAATTTTAACAACCCCACAAACCTTTATTTCGGCACAGGTGCTTTGAATGAACTTGGCAACCTTGCAATGCCCGGCAAGAAAGCAATGGTACTGATTTCAAACGGCAAGTCCACAAAGGTAAACGGCTATCTTGACCGCACCCTTGCACAGCTTGAAAAAGCCGGTATTCAAACGGCGGTTTTCGATAAGATCATGGAAAATCCCATTCGTGAGGTAATTATGGAGGGTGCCGCTTTTGCAAGAGAAAACGGCTGCGATTTTATTGTTGCTCTCGGCGGCGGTGCGGTACTTGACAGCTCTGTTGCCATTTCTGCAATGACAACCAATGACGGCGACCTTTGGGATTATGTTGTCGGCGGCACAGGCAAAGGACAACCGCTTACAAACAAAGGACTTCCCATTGTTACCATTACCACTACGGCGGGAACAGGCTCGGAGATGAACTGCTGGGGTGTTATTTCCAACCTCGAAACAAAGGAAAAAATCGGTTTCGGAAATTCGATTCTTACTCCTGTTCTTGCCATCGTTGACCCTGAACTTATGGTAACAGTGCCGCCGAAATACACCGCTTTTCAGGGCTTTGACGCATTGTTCCATAACACAGAGGTGATGATGTCAAAGGGCGTCAATATTTTGAGTGAAACGATTGCTCTTTCCGCCATTGAACATATTGCAAAATATCTGCCCCGTGCTGTTCAGGACGGCAAAGACCTTGAAGCAAGGGAGCATATTGCCTACGGCAGTACAATAGCAGGCATTACCATGCAGCTTACTTCTACCACTGCACAGCACAGTATGGAACACGCTATGAGTGCATACCACCATAATCTCCCTCACGGAGCGGGACTGATTATGATTTCCGTGGAGTTTGCCCGTTATTTTATCGAAAAGCACGCCTGCGACGGTCAGTTTATCAAAATGGCAAAGGCTATGGGAATGGAAAATGCCGATAAGCCGGAGGACTTCATCACGGCACTTGTCGCTTTACAGGAGGCATGCGGTGTTGCCGATCTAAAAATGAGTGATTACGGGATTGAAAAATCTGAATGTATGACTTTAGCGGTGAACGCTAGAGAAACTATGGGCGGTTTGTTCCTTGCCAACCCTTGCGAGCTGAATGATGAAGATTGTGCATGCATTTTTGAAAAGTCCTACAGATAAGCGAGGAACTGATTTTATGAATATGCAAGAGGCGTTAGAGCGTTTAAGAAATGGACAAACGGCGGCAGGCGGCTCAGAACTGCATAGCTTTATGCACCAGCTTGCAGAAGAAGCTATGCAGATAACGGCAGAATTGAACGGTGGTTATCACGAGGCGGCGGAAATACGCCGCCTGTTCTCAAAGCTGATCGGCAAGCCTGTTCCCGATACTTTCAGGGTGTTCCCACCATTTTATTCGGAATGCGGAAAGAACATTTTTATCGGAGAAAATGTCTTTATCAACTGCTGCTGCCATTTTCAAGACCACGGCGGCATTTATATCGGCGACGGCTCTCTGATTGGGTCAAATGTTGTTATGGCAACGATTAATCACGGTCAAAATCCAATGAATCGAGCAGACAACCATCCTGCCCCTATCCACATAGGCAAAAAGGTATGGATCGGCTCCCACGTCACCATTTTACCGGGCGTTACCATTGGGGATCATGCGATAGTTGCCGCAGGTTCAGTGGTCACAAAAGATGTGACAGCAAACACGGTGGTGGGAGGCGTCCCGGCAAAGGTAATAAAGAAAGTAACAGAATAATGGAGATGTCTCATATGAAATCGAACACTGATAGAACAAGAGGAAGAATCATGAAGGGTTTTGGAACGATATTTCTTTTGCTTACTCTTTTGTTCAATACCGCGTGTAATGACGGCACAACAGAAACACAATCCAATGTACCGCCGAGTAGTGAAAATACCCAAATTGTAAGCGAGGAAAGCACGATGGCAAATGAGGAAAACGACATTTTGGTTGTATATTTTTCAGCTACGGGTACAACCAAAACATTGGCGGAGTATGCCGCAGATATTTTGGAAGCAGATATATATGAAATTGTACCTGCTGTTCCTTATACAGAAGCAGATTTAGCCTATTACACAGGTGGCCGAGCCGACAAGGAACAGGACGACCCAACAGTCAGACCTGCTATTTCCGGTAGTGTTGAAAATATGGAACAATATGACACTGTGCTATTGGGTTATCCCATTTGGCACGGTCAGGCGCCGAGAATTATTAGCACTTTTTTAGAGAGTTATGATTTTTCGGGGAAAACCCTTGTACCTTTCTGCACTTCACATAGCAGCGGAATTGGCTCAAGCGACGCAAATCTACATTCACTTGCAGCAAACGCTGAATGGCTTGACGGAAAACGCTTTTCTGCTGACACTTCAAAAGAAGATGTGCAAGCATGGCTGGATTCGTTAGGCTTGATTCCCGACACCACCGCAGAAGTCGGCGCATTTAATTTTGAAACCCATACCGTACTGCTAAACAGCGGTTATGAAATGCCGATTATGGGATTGGGTACTTACAGCCTTTCCGATGAAGAATGTTATAACTCCGTTACTGCTTTGTTAGAAGCGGGCGGGCGATTGATTGACACAGCATATATGTATCATAATGAAGCCGCCGTTGGCAGAGCTGTACGGGATTCTAAAGTGCCGAGAGAAGATATTTTTGTCATAACGAAACTTTATCCAAACCAATTCGGAAATGCAGAAGCCGCTATTGAAGAAGCCCTTGAAAAAATGGATATTGGGTATATTGATATGATGTTGCTGCACCACCCCGGAAGCAATGATGTAGAAGCCTATCATGCAATGGAAAAAGCAGTAAGCGCGGGGAAAATCCGTTCTATTGGTCTATCAAATTGGTATGTGGAGGAATTGGAGGAGTTTTTACCACAGGTAAATATCACGCCCGCGTTGGTACAAAATGAAATCCACCCATACTATCAAGAAAACGAAGTTATCCCGTATATTCAAAATCTCGGTATTGTAGTGCAAGGTTGGTATCCTTTTGGCGGTAGAGGATATACGGCTGAACTGCTTGGCAATGAGGTAATTTCAGAAATTGCCGAAGCACATAGCGTAACTTCGGCACAAGTGATTTTGCGTTGGAATCTGCAAAAAGGAGTAGTAGTAATCCCCGGATCCAGTAACCCCGACCATATTAGAGAAAACCTTGATTTGTTTGGCTTTGGGTTGACAGACGAGGAAATGAAACAAATTAACGCACTTGACCGAAACGAAAAGCACGATTGGTATTGAGTGATTATGTTAATTGATGATAAGCAGATAACTTCAACAGAATGGGTTATTTGTCCTGTTTGCTTTATATAACTCATATTGTCTAAACGCCTATGCAGCTTTTTGTTGCGTAGGCGTTTTTTGCAATAGCCCTCTACTGGGAAGAAAGGGGGTGAATGAGATGAAATATACCAAGCAATTCAAAGAGCATATCGAGTACACATTTGCTGCCTTTTGCAAAATTGTATTGCGCTATGAAGCAATCAATGCGTGGCGGGATATGAACCGAATAGTAGAGCGGGAAATCTCCCTCGATTATCTTGTGTCAGAACGTTACTATGAACCGCATACCATAGACAAATATTTTGTAGAACCAACGCCGTTTTCTGTCAATGGCGAAATCGTCTATATCGAGGATAAGCTGTTGGCACAGGCAATTATGTCATTGTCAGAACATAAACGGGAAATCGTGCTGTTGTACTTTTTCTGCGGATACACAGACAGAAAAGCGGGGCAAAGATATGGGGTATGCAGAAGCACAGCAAATTATCAGAAATCAGCGGCATTGAAGCAGTTAAGAGAAGAATTAGAGAGGTTAGGATATGGGGAATAAAAACTTGATACCCTTTGAGGTAATCGAAAAATCTATCACAGGAGAAACCGACGCAATCAACACAGTATTACACCACTACACAGGCTATATCAAGCACCTATCTTTTTATCGTGGACATATCAACAGCGACATAGAGGACAGGCTAAAAGCAAAGCTGATGAAAGCTATTTTGCAATTCCGCTTCGACCGATAGCGAATAGCAAAGCCAAGAAAAGCTGTCAAGGATAAACTTCTCGCTTCGCGTCCTTGACAGATTTTCTTGGCTTTGCTTTTTGGCAGTCAAGCGGGCGCAAACGGATAAACCGCTTGCGCCCACTAAATATTATGGGTACAGCGTTACGCAGTAGGAGGTAAAAAGGGCTTGATTTATGCGGCTTTGCAGACGCAGTTTTGACAAGGCAAGGTGTTTATACCTTTACCCACAAAAATGTCGTTCTACTGCGTAACAAAAAAGGAAAAGATAGGAAAGAAGCTCTTGACCTCTTTCCCGCCTTTTGTCCAACTTGTTTGTCAGCCGTTAAGTTAGTTTTGATTTCCACACTTCCTTATCGGCGTTCATCAAACTATGGGCTGTCTTTTTTTACTGTTTTTGAGGCATTGTCAAAAAGTGAAAAACTTAAATATTAAACTGCGCTGTTAATATAGTAATTTTACTAGGGCCGTAAAATATTGGCTAATTTAGTCAAGGAAGTGGGGTCATACTATTTAACAGCTAAATGTGCAGGAACATAGTCTATTTGCTGAGTAAAGAAGTGAGGTAGGGTGAGGCTTTAGCAATACCGTTTATTTATTATTTTAATTGCGGTAATAAGGCATACATAACTTCAATAAATTTTATTAAACCCTTCATCGGTTAGGTAGTTAATACCAGAATCACTAAATATAGGATATTTAAAGGCAAAAAGAGGATTGTTGCTTTTCTTTCTTTTTTGTCGAAAAAGTGCTATAATTATAATGCTTCGTGTCAACTACTTAATGAGGAGTTATTTATGTGGCTTAGGAAAGATTTAAAAAGTGAGGCCCGCTTTGCCTTAAAGCGCAATTATTGGTGCACAATAGCCGTATGCTTTATTATGGCAATTATTGTCGGTAAGTACGGTCTTTCTACCACCCTTATTCACACTTATGATGAAAATCGTGAGTTGCCTGACAGCTATGTTGTCAACTCGGAATCCATTCATAATACCGGCATAGTTAATAGCTTTCTTTATGGGGCCTTTGGCGGTGAGACTAATATTTTATTAGATAATGTGCCTAAGTCCACTAAAGGGGCTTTGGGAACATATTTCAATAATGCCTCCCAGGCTAGCTCCTTTCTCTATGGTTTTTTAAATTCTTTAAATCAATTTTTCTTCCAGGACCGGATAGGCGCTGGGATTATAATTTTTATTGGCTCCCTCTTGAGCATACTTTTTCTGATTTTTATTTCTAATCTATTAAAAATTGGCGAATGCCGTTTTTTTTTGGAAAACAGATTGTATCATAAAACTAAGATAAGCAGGGTTCTTTTCCTGTACAAAATCAGGACGGTTTGGAATCCTGCTAAGATTATGTTATGCCGCAGTGTTTATTTAATTTTATGGTTTTTAACCATTATTGGCGGTATAATTAAAGTTTACTCTTATCAAATGGTGCCCTATATTTTGGCGGAAAACCCTCTTACCCCCAGAAAAGAGGCTTTTAAGTTATCCCGCACCATGATGAACGGACATAAATGGCGCACCTTTGTTTTGGACCTTTCTTTTTGGTATTGGTATGTTTTGGAGTTTTTTACCTTTGGCTTAGTGGGCTTATTTTTTGTCAACTCCTACACAGCTGCTGTTAATACCGAATTATATATGGCGTTACGAAAAAACGCCATAGAAAAGCAGTATCAATTTTCAGAAAATTTTAACGACCGCTATATAGAGCAGACACCCGCTGCGTCTGAATTGGTAAATCCCGCTTTTGCTATCAAGGGGCAGGAAAATTTAGCCCAATACCCGGTAGAGCTGTATCATATTCCCGAAGTAAAGACCGGTAAAATACTTACCATAGATTATCAGAAAAAGTACACCATGTTATCTTTTATTCTGCTGTTCTTCTTCTTTGCTTTTCTCGGTTGGAGTTGGGAAGTCGGGTTAAACTTTTTTACTAAGGGGCATTTTGTTAACCGTGGTTTTCTTTACGGTCCTTACCTGCCTATCTATGGCTGCGGCAGCGTCTTAATGCTGCTTCTTTTGCGAAAATGTTTGTCAAAACCGGTATTAACCTTCTTTTTAATTATGGTAATTTGCGCTGTGGTAGAATATTTTACCAGTTATTTTTTAGAAATTGCTTATGGTATAAAATGGTGGGATTACAGCGGTTATTTGCTAAATATTAACGGTCGAATTTGTTTGGAGGGAACGATCTTTTTTGGTATTGGCGGCTGCTTAATAATCTATGTTTTAGCGCCCTTAGCCCAAAATGTGATAGAAAAAATAAATAAAAAAATGCAAATAGTAATTTGCGTTGTGCTAATTGCCGTATTTATGGTGGACTTTTGCCATTCTTTGCTAGAACCCAATGCTGGCGACGGCATTACTAACTCCCAGAATAGCGTCACGGAAAATTGGGAGCCGTAATAGCTACTTGTGCTCATAAGTATGATATGAGCGAGAAAATAAAGTTGACGATATTTAGTTATGGTGTTATTATTATAAAATAAGCGAATAAAAGTAGAGGTATGGAATTGGGTGAAAATCCCAAACGGGCCGGCCACTGTAAGGGGGAGCAAGCTTTCACGAGTGATTTACCACTGCGCAAGCGGGAAGGGGAAAGTGCGTGATGAACCCAAGTCAGGATACTTCCTCTACGGCACTCCACTAGGAAGGAAATTTTGTTTGAAAAAACCGTCGCGACAAATGTTTGACGGTTTTTTATGTGTAAAGGATGGTACGGTTTTGCGCAGATTAAATTTGTTTTTGACAATATGTTTATTGCTGTTGGTCTGCAACTGCGGCGTCTTAGCTGCCAGCAGTCAAAGCCAGCTTGCCGCTGGAAAGTCCTTACTGCCAGTAAATGACTTGTCTACGGACTATGAAAACGCCATTCTCAATACGCTTAAATATACGAAAAATCAGGAACAGGGTTTTTCCTTAAATTCTGAGTATCTAAAATACGCGGGCAGTACATATTGTGACTGGCTGGCATTTGGTTGCGCCCGCTATGGTTATCCTGATAATACAGCCGCTTATCTAGACTCCCTGGAGAGTTACGTTACCGCCAGTTATGAGTCCCGCAATACCCTCCACAACACCAAGGTAACTGAGTATCACAGGGTTATTTTGGCGATGTCCGCGTTGGGGGCGGACCCTGCTGCCTTTGGTCAAAAGAAAGACGGTACGGCCGTAAACTTATTGGCAGACGGTATTTATAATTATAACGCCCTGAAGGAAAAAGGGGTAAACTCCCTTATTTGGGCTTTAATCGCTTTGGACGCCAATAATTCTCCTGTGCCCTCTGGCTCTAAATATGATAGAGCTGCTATTATAAGCAATTTGATAGAATGTGAACTGGATAAGGGCGGTTTTGCCTTGAGCGGCCCGATTCCGGACCCTGACATTACGGCTATGGCCATAACGGCTTTAGAGCCTTATTATACCACGGACCCTGCTGTGGCTCAGGTGGTGGAACGGGCCCTGGTGGTATTATCTGAAATGCAAGATGGGGACGGTAATTTTTCTTCCTGGGATAGCGCCAATGCCGAGGCTACAGTCCAAGTTATTGTGGCCCTTTGCTCTTTAGGTATAGACCCCCTTACTGACAGCCGCTTTATAAAGAATAATAATACTGTCTTAGACGGTTTGATGGTTTACTATAACCCGCAGGACGGCGGCTTCTTCCATACGGATCCCCGGAAAAAGTCTTCTTCTTCCGATGCTATGGCTACGGACCAGGGGCGTTACGCATTAACAGCCTACTACCGTTTTGTCAATAACTATAACGCTCTATATGACCTCACCCCTGAAGGCGATAGGAGCAGCGCAGAAATAGAGGCTCTGATTGCCACCATAGACGGCCTACCCGCTAACCCCGGACTGAGTGATGCTGACGGGTACTTAAAGGCGGGCCAGCTCTACAACTTATTAAATAAAACTGATAAGGCTAAAATAAAGAATAGTAATAAGCTTACCAGTGGCCTGGCTAGAATTAATAGTCTGCAAGCAGCCATTGACGTTGCGCCGCCGGATAACCCAGATAACGATGACAATAACAACGGCAATGACAATAATAATGGCGGCGCTGACAGCAGCGGTAACAGTAATAATAACGGCGGTACGTCTGATAACAGCGGCGGCAATAACAGCAATAACAAAAATAATGGCGGGGGTTCCGGCGCATCCGCTAAAAAATCCAGCGGCAAGGGTTCAACCGTTTCCCGCGGCAGTAATTCCGGCCCTGCCGGCGGTTCTCTGGCTAAAAGCAATGGTGCTGCCAATAGCGGCGCTACCATAACGACCTCTAATACGGAAAAGCTGGATATATCACAGTTGACAAATGGCCTAGTGCCTAAAGAAAAATTTGCGGCCATCAAAGGCCAGGCTAAAAATTTGGTTCTCAGTGGCGTAACGGAAAATAATTATCCCTATACTATCACTTTTCATGGCGCTGATATCGTCAACGCCATAGATTTTAATATGAATATCACCAATGCCAGCGATTACCGTAATGAGATTGAAGCCCTGGCTGAGGAGCCCTTTATTATCTCCTTTAAGCATGACGGCGCCTTCCCTGGCCCGGCTTTAATCGAATTTGCCTCGACGCCTCTGACAGATGGCGAAACACTCCTGTTTCAATATGACCCTGAGGCCATGTCAGCGGTTTATAATGACAAGCTAACAGTATCCGATAGCGGCGTTAAGTTTATACTTGATGAGGCTGGCGACTACTTTTTATCTACCCGGGCTAAAGCTGGCTCGCTGTTGGCTGCCGCCGCCATGGGAGCGGATAGCGGTGCGGCGGCGGTGAGCGAGGGCTTTAATATACCCATATATGCCTGGTATGGTCTGGGAGGCCTATTGTTTTTGGCCTTAATCGCCTTTATAATAATGTGGTGGCAATTCCCCTGGTTTAGAACTAGGGTTAAATATTCCGGGAAACTAATACTTCATAAGCTGCGTATAATTGGCTTGACCCTAAAAAATAGCTTGAAGGTATGGGGGCGGCTCATAAAATACTATGGCAAATTAGCTGGTAGACAAATTTCCTCTGTTTGTAAAATAATAAAGCGAGCTGTTGCCCCCGTTATTATTACTAGCGGCAGGGGTTTAGTTAGGGGCTTAAAGAACCTGTGCCGGGCTGTAGCTTCGGGCTTGTCAGTGTGCGCTGATTTTGCAACCAAGTTTAGCTATTGGGTTAAACGGCGGAAATACGGTCATATAGGCTCATAACAAGAGTAAATTGCAAGGAGATTTATTGTCATGCCAAGAAAAAGCATTGTTTTACTATTTTTACTTATATTTATGTCTTTTTGCTGGACCGGTTGTGGCGGTCAGACAGAGACGGGAAATAACTCCGCCAGCCCTAGTGCTGGCGAAAGCGGTTATATTGATGTTGACTCCGTTGGCGATGAAAATGCCGACAGCTATGATAAATATAGCGAGACTCAAACTACCAGCGGCGGTAATTCTACGGGGGAAAGTTCCTCTGGCAATAAGCCGGCGGACAGTGGCAATACGACTGCCACGACCTCAAACGCCACTAACAATGTTACTGACGATTACCAAACCACTCCGGTGCCCGAAGGTAAGCCCCAACCTGTAGAACCTCAGGAGGCCAAGGTAAATGAAGCCAGTACATTGTCCTGCACTATGTATATAGAATGTAGCAAGATATTCGATAATTTAGAGGATTTAGACGATTCTAAGCTCAGCGTTTTACCCTCCGACGGCGTAATTTACGCTAAAAAAACTGTAACCTTTGCCCAGGGTGAGTCGGTGTTCGATATTCTAGCCCGGGAAACCAAGAATAACGGCCTACATCTGGAGTTTACTATGACCCCCGGTTATAATTCCAATTATATTCAGGGTATTGGTAACTTATATGAAATGGATTGCGGGCCTTTAAGCGGTTGGATGTACTCGGTAAACGGTTGGTTCCCCAATTATGGCTCCAGTAGGTACCAGGTTCAAGATGGCGATACCATTGAATGGCATTATACTTGTGATATGGGCCGGGATTTTGGTCAGACAGATATGAATAGATAAGATATGGGCTACTAGCCTTGAAAGAGGTTTGTTGTGAAAGACGAATTTTCCAGTTTTCATCCAATTATAAATTTTTTCTTTTTTGTGGTGGTTATCCTCTTTACCATGTTTATGATGCACCCGGTATTTCTGGTAATTTCACTTGTGGCGGCGGCGACTTACTCGATATATCTAAACGGCAAGAAGGCTATTTTATTCAATCTTTGCGGTATGCTGCCTTTACTGCTGCTCTCGACGATAGTTAACCCGCTTTTTAATCATCAGGGCGCCACTATTTTGACTTACTTTTCTTCGGGTAACCCCCTGACCTTAGAATCTATTATCTACGGCTTGGCGGCGGCGACCATGTTTGTTTCCGTTATTATGTGGTTTTCTTGTTATAACGCTGTAATGACTTCGGACAAGTTTATCTATTTATTTGGCCGCTTAATACCTTCTATTTCTTTAATTTTTTCCATGGTTTTACGCTTTGTGCCCAAATTCACCAGTCAAGCTAAGAAAATTTCCGCTGCTCAAAAGTGTATCGGCCGGGATATCTCAAACGGTAATATGAGGGAACGAATTAGGAATGGCCTGAAAATTATTTCTATACTAACCACCTGGGCCTTGGAGAACGGCATTGAAACCGCTGATTCCATGCGTTCCCGGGGTTACGGTTTGCCGGGCCGCACTAGCTTTTCTATTTTCCGTTTTTCTACTAGGGATAAATTAGTTCTGGGGCTTTTGCTTTTAGTTACAATCTTTTTATTTGTGGCTATAGCCGCCAAAAAGATATTTATTGTCTATTATCCCCTTATTTCCTTAAATGAAAATACGGTTTTAGCGGTGGCTGTTTATGTAACCTATACTCTTTTATGCTTTTTCCCTTTAATTTTTGATGTTGTGGAGGACCTTAGATGGCGTGCTTTGAAATCCAGGATCTGACATTTTCCTATCCTGATGAAGATAGATTAGCTCTCAATAATGTAAACCTCAAGGTGGAGCAGGGTGAATTTATCGCCTTATGCGGCAAGTCCGGCTGCGGTAAAAGTACGCTGATGCGACACCTCAAATCTGTTATGGCCCCCCACGGTAATCGCAGCGGGCAAATTTATTTTTTCGGTACACCTTTGGACGAAGTGGATTTCCGGTCTCAAGCGGGGCAAATAGGGTATGTATTGCAAAATCCGGATAATCAGATTGTTACGGACAAGGTCTGGCATGAATTATCCTTTGGCTTAGAAAGCTTAGGGGCTGACAATAACACAATACGGCTGCGGGTGGCGGAAATGGCCAGTTATTTTGGCATTCAGACCTGGTTTATGAAACAGGTAACAGAGCTTTCCGGCGGCCAAAAACAGCTCTTAAACTTAGCCTCCATTATGGCTATGCAGCCTTCGGTTTTGTTGCTGGACGAGCCAACATCTCAGCTAGACCCCATAGCGGCGGCGGATTTTTTGGAAACTATTCGGAAAATTAATCGGGAAGTCGGTACCACCGTTATTATTACTGAGCATCGCTTGGAGGATGTAGTGCCCTATGCCGACCGCATCGTTGTGATGGAAAATGGCGCTATAATCGCGGACGACGCTCCTAGGGTGGTGGGGGCCCAGTTAAAATTCACCAATAATGATATGTTTGTTGCCATGCCCTCGCCTATGCAGATATACGCCTCTGTGGACAATGATTTGGAGTGCCCCCTTACGGTGCGGGACGGTCGTAACTGGTTGAGTGATTTACTAGCCAACCAAGAGGTTAAAATTCGCTCCATTGATGACAATAAAACTCTATCCACAGAGGAGCCGGCCATATCCCTTAAAGAGGTTTGGTTTAAGTATACCAAGGATGGCAATGATATCGTAAAAGGTGTGAGCGTTGATATACCAAAGGGTACCCTTTTTTGTATTGTGGGAGGCAACGGCACAGGTAAAAGTACAACTCTGAAGATTATTAGCGGGATACTTAAACCTTATCGCGGCAAAGTAATCATCAATGGCAAGGACATAAAAAAGTATAATAACCGGGATTTATTTTTAAGCAATATGGCGGTGCTGCCCCAAGACCCCCAATCTCTCTTTGTGAAAAATACGGTTGAGGGGGATTTACAAGAAATGCTTTCCGACTTTAAACTCAGTAAACCTGAGAAAGCGGCTAAAATTAAGGAAGTGGCGGAGCTGGTGGAAATTAGCGACCTGTTACAGCGCCACCCCTATGATTTGAGCGGCGGTGAGCAGCAGCGGGCGGCTTTAGCTAAGGTATTGCTGCTGGAGCCAAAAATTCTCCTCCTAGACGAGCCTACAAAGGGTTTAGATAACTTCTTTAAAGGTAAATTAGCCAGAATACTGCGGAACCTTAACGATAGGGGCGTAACTGTAATTATGGTATCCCATGATATTGAGTTTTGCGCCCGTTACGGCGATAGCTGTTCCATGTTTTTTGACGGCGACATTGTCACTACCGATACTCCCAACCGCTTCTTCTCCGGCAATAGTTTTTATACTACCTCCGCCAACCGCTTGTCCCGCCATATTTTTACCAATGCGGTAAATAATGAAGATGTGGTCGAGTTATGCCAGCGTAACTTGGCTGCTCACTAAAGCAAGACCTGTTAAAAATAACCATAGAGATTTATCTCTATGGTATTTTTTTACTATTATGGGCAAAACTTAAAGAAGAGGGTAATATGAAAATGAAAACTGTATTCATATTGACAATAGTGGGAAATAATAGTAAAATGAATCTGAAATTCAAATTCATATTCATGGATTGAGGTGATAACATGGAAAAAAGCGGGCGCTATAATACCAAACAGCGGGACAAGCTGCGTTCCTATTTAAAAGATAATAGCCATAGGCACATTACTGTGGAGGAAATATATGAATCCTTTCGCCAGTCCAATAACCCAATCGGGACGTCGACCATTTACCGCTACCTTGATTTATTAGTGCGGGAAGGGGTGGTGCGGAAATTTATGGTGGAAAAGGGCAGCCCCGCCTGTTACCAGTATTTTGGCGAATCTCCCCAGTGTAATGAGCATTTCCATTTAAGGTGCAATGATTGCGGTCAGCTTTTTCATGTGGAATGTGACAGTTTAGGTCGCGCCGCACAAGAAATTGAAAAAGAATACGGCTTTAAAATCGACCCCTCAAAAACTGTATTTTACGGTAAGTGCGCTTACTGTGGCCATAGTAAGGAGAAGAAATGAAGCAAAGGTATAAAAGGTATATTATAATATTTATGGCGTTGGCATTTTGTTTTGCCTTTGCCGCCTGCGGTAATAAAGCAGAGGATAATACTTCCGCCACAACCTCGGACAACCAGCTTACAGCGGTAGCAACCCTCTTTCCTCAGTATGATTTTGCCCGCATAGTCGGGGGCGATAAGGTTGAAGTTATTAAGCTTTTGCCCAACGGGGTGGAAAGCCATTCTTACGAGCCGGCTCCCAACGATGTGGTGACAATTAATGAAGCGGATTTCTTTATTTATACTGGCAGCGCTATGGAGCCTTGGGCTGCTACGATTATAGACGGCGTAAATTCAGATAATCTCACCGTGGTGGACGTTTCTCAAAATGTGCCCCTCTTGGAGGAGGGGAGCGGTGGTCACCATATGGAGGGAGAAACTGACCACGGGCATTATGGCGTTGACCCCCATATTTGGACGGATCCCACTAGGGCCATGATTATGGTAGATAATATTGCGGCTGCCTTTGCCGCCCAAGACCCCCAAAACGCCGACTACTATCAGGGCAATGCCGCCGCTTACAAGGAAAAGCTTACGGCCTTAGATGGAGAAATACAGGAGATTGTCGCCTCCGGCCAGCGGCAAAAGATAATTTTCGGGGGCAGATTTGCCTTTGCCTATTTTTGTCAGCATTATGGTTTAGACCATGACGCAGCCTATGACTCCTGTGCGGAAGGCGGTGAACCCAGCGCCAGAAAGGTTGCCGCTTTAATGGACGAGATAAAGAATGAGGGCATACCGGTGATTTACTATGAGGAGCTGCGTCAGCCCACAGTGGCCCAAAGTATAGCTGATGATACCGGCGCTGAGATGTTACTTTTACATTCCTGCCACAATGTTACTGACGCCGAAATTGAGGAGGGGGTAAGTTATTTATCCCTTATGCAGCAGAATGCAGCCAATTTAAAGAAAGGGCTTAACTGATGTATTTAAAGTGCGAGCATTTAACAATGGGTTATGAAAATACTTTGGCTTTAGAGGACGTTAGCTTTGAGGTTCAGCGGGGTGATTTTCTCTCTGTATTGGGAGCTAACGGTTCAGGTAAAAGCACTTTATTAAAATCTATTTTAGGCTTATTGCCGGTGAAAAATGGGGCTGTGACTTATGGTGAAGGCGTAAAGCCCCGGGAAATAGGCTATTTGCCCCAGCAAACTATGGTACAAAGGGACTTCCCGGCCACAGTGTGGGAGGTATGCTTGTCCGGTACCCTTAACCGCCGGGGACATTTGCCCTTTTATTCTAAGCGGGAAAAAGATTTAACAGCTCATAATTTACAGCGGTTGGGTATAAGCGACTTGCGCCATAAAAGTTACCGCGATTTATCCGGCGGGCAACAGCAAAGGGTACTTTTGGCTCGGGCTCTCTGCGCGACCCAAAAAATACTCTTATTGGACGAACCGGTAACTGGTTTGGACCCGGTCATTACCGGGGAATTTTACGAAATTATAGATAAGATAAACAAGGAAGAGGGCATAGCCATTATTATGGTGACCCACGACATGGACGGGGCTTTGCGGCACAGTAACAAAATACTCCATTTAGATCGGGAAGTGTTGTTCTTTGGCGCTACGGAAAAATATACCCATTCCAAAATTTGCCGGATTTTTTTAGGAGGGGAATGCCAATGCTAAGTTTATTGCAGAGTATCTTTTCCTATAGCTTTTTGGTTAAAGCCTTGATTGTCGGTTCCCTGGTATCGGTCTGCGCTGCCCTCTTAGGCGTAACCCTGGTGTTGAAGCGTTATTCCATGATTGGCGACGGCTTAGCCCATGTTGGCTTTGGCGCTCTTTCCATTGCCTTAGCTTTAAACGTGGCGCCCTTAACGGTATCCATACCTATTGTTATGCTTGCCGCTATTCTGCTGTTGCGGATAAGCGAAAACAGCAAAATTAAGGGCGATGCGGCCATAGCTTTAATCTCCAGCAGCGCCATAGCTATTGGGGTAATTGTCACTTCCTTAACCAGTGGCCTAAATGTGGATATTTACAGCTATATGTTCGGCAGCATTCTGGCCATGAGCAATGGAGATGTGATACTAAGTATCGTTCTTTCCGTTATTGTGTTCATCCTCTTTGTGGTTTTCTACAATAAAATTTTTGCCGTGACCTTTGATGAGAATTTTGCCGCTGCCACCGGCACCCGCTCCGGCCTATATAATATGCTTATTGCCTTATTAACAGCTTGTACCATTGTGGTTGGTATGCGCATTATGGGTACAATGCTTATCTCTAGCCTGATTATTTTTCCGGCCTTATCGTCTATGCGCATATTTCATGGTTTTAAATTAGTGGTAATATCAGCCGCTGTGATCTCTATATTTTGCTTTTTCTGGGGCATTGTGGTATCCTTTGGTTTATCCTTGCCCGCCGGGGCCAGCATTGTGGTGGTAAATTTAGCCATGTTGCTGGTTTGCGCCACTATAGGTTTTACTAAGTCTCTATATCATAGGAGGAAACAAAATGGATAAAGAAAAAATAGCGCGAATAAATGAATTGGCCCAGAAGGCTAAAAGCGGTGAATTGACTCCTGAGGAAGCCGCTGAACGCCAAAACCTCCGCCAAGAGTATTTGGCTGCGGTGAGAAATAATATGCGCGCCACTTTAGATAGTGTTTTAATTGAAAATGACCAGGGAGAATATGAGCCTTTACAAAAGCGCAATCCCCTGGAAGTGCAAAAACCTGAACACCACCACCATCACCATGGTGAAAACTGTACCTGCGGCTGCGGCGGTCATCATCATCACCACGAGCCGGAGCCAGGAAAGGGCCAGCATTAAAAGAGAAGTTAAAAGTGACCCCGGAAGGGTCACTTTTTTATATGAAAAAAATTGAGAAAATTTTGCCTAAAAGAAAAACGGCAGGTGGGCAATTTCTGCCATTCTTTACAAAAAATCGGATATAGTTTACAATTATAGAAGAAAGATTTAAGGCTGTGTCTTATACACATCTCCGAGCCCAC
>DXZC01000003.1:25244-48143 GCA_019415505.1 Peptococcaceae bacterium
GTTTTAGTATGCGAAAAAAAGCCGCAGAAAGATAGAGGCTTTTTCGTTTTAGTGGGAGGAAATAATGCCTAAAACTATCGTTAAAAGAGATTTTCGTGAAGTACCCTTTGATGAAGGCAAAATAACCCAGGCCATTGTCAAGGCTTTCATCGCTTCCGGCAGTAATAAGCGGGAAGAAACCGCCGCTGCGCTCACAAAGGAAGTTATTGCTATACTGGATAAGGAGGGGGAGGGCGCCCCGGCCGTAGAGCATATTCAGGATATCGTGGAAAAAGTTTTGATGACCAATGGCTTCGTAAACACAGCTAAAGCCTATATTCTTTACCGGGCTGAACGCAGCAAGGCCAGGGAGATGAACACCAATTTAATGCGTGTTTATCAGGACATAACCTTTAAATCAGCCCAAGAATCGGATATAAAACGGGAAAACGCCAATATCGATGGCGATACGGCCATGGGCACCATGTTAAAATATGGGTCCGAGGGGGCCAAGCAGTTTTATAATATGTTCGTGCTGGATAAAAAATATGCCGAGGCCCATAAAGAAGGGGATATTCATATCCATGACCTGGACTTTTATACTCTAACTACCACCTGCTGCCAGATAGACTTAATTAAGCTTTTTAAGGGCGGTTTTTCCACAGGTCACGGCGTTCTGCGGGAACCTAACAATATTACCAGCTACGCGGCTTTAGCTTGTATAGCTATACAGAGTAACCAAAATGACCAGCATGGCGGGCAAAGTGTGGCTAATTTTGACTATGCTATGGCCCCCGGCGTTCATAAGACATTTGTGAAGCGTTATAAATGTAACTTAGATAATGCCCTGACCTTAGTGGCTAATTTGGAAGATAGTGAAAAGTTAGCTGAGGAGGCAGTGAAACAATGTGGCGAACCACAATTAGCCGGCGGCGCCATTAACGATGAATATTGCCATTATTTACAGGAAAAGGGTATTTCCGCGGCAATGTCCCAACGTATAGTAGAGTTTACCCAGGAAAGGTCTGTGGCGGAAACCGACCGCATGACTTATCAAGCCATGGAAGCTTTTGTGCATAACCTCAATACCATGCACTCCCGGGCCGGCGCTCAAACGCCCTTTTCTTCAATAAATTATGGCACAGATACCAGTCCAGAGGGACATCTACTCATTAAAAACCTGCTCTTAGCCACTGAGGCCGGTCTGGGCGGCGGTGAAACCCCTATTTTCCCTATTCAGATATTCCGCATTAAAGAAGGGAAAAACTATAACCCTGGCGACCCCAATTACGATTTATTCCAGTTGGCTTGTCGGGTCAGCGCCAAGCGCCTGTTCCCCAATTTCTCCTTCCAGGACGCTCCCTTTAATTTGCCCTATTATAGAGAGGGGCGGCCGGAAACGGAGATTGCCTATATGGGATGCCGTACCAGGGTAATTGGCAATGTTTACGATGGTGATAAGGAGATTTCTACCAGTCGAGGTAATCTCTCCTTTACTTCCATAAATTTGCCGCGCTTAGCTATACGCTCCAAAGGCGACATGACTTTTTTCTTTGAAGAATTAGAGAGAAAGCTCAGTCTGGTGGTGGGGCAGCTTAACG
Organism: Peptococcaceae bacterium; assembly: GCA_019415505.1. Lineage (GTDB taxonomy): Bacteria > Bacillota > Dehalobacteriia > UBA7702 > UBA7702 > Cryptoclostridium. The sequence continues at coordinate 26,825 of DXZC01000003.1, forward strand.
AGCGCTTTGCTATTCAGTGTAAAAAGCGGGTCAATAATTTTCCTTTTCTCATGGGACAAGGCGTTTGGTTGGACAGTGATAAACTTGGCTGGAATGATGAAGTTGGCGAGGTTTTGAAGCATGGCACCCTCTCCGTGGGCTTCATTGGCTTGGCAGAAACTTTAAAATGCCTCTGCGGCTATCACCACGGCGAAAGTGAAAAGGCCCAGAACCTGGGTTTGGAAATAGTCGGCTTTATGCGCGGTTATCTGGATAAACTAACAGCCGAAACTGGCCTGAACTATACTTTATTGGCCACTCCCGCCGAGGGGCTTTCCGGCCGCTTTGTGCGCTTGGATAGGGAGCGCTATGGCGAAATCCCAGGGGTAACTGACCGGGAATACTATACCAACAGCTTCCATGTACCGGTGTATTTCCCCATTTCGGCTTTTGATAAAATACGGTTGGAGGCCCCCTATCATAGCTTAACCAACGCCGGGCACATCACCTATGTGGAAATGGAGGGGGATGTTAGCCAGAATCTAGCTGCTTTTGAAAAGGTCATAAGAGCTATGAAGGAGGCTGGCGTGGGCTATGGCTCTGTGAACCACCCTGTAGATCGGGACCCAATCTGTGGTTTTAACGGCATAATCGGCGATACCTGCCCTCACTGCGGCCGAGCGGAAGAAAATGTGGAATTTGAGCGCATCCGCAGGATTACCGGGTATTTAGTGGGTAGCGTTACCAGGTTTAACAACGCTAAACGGGCGGAAGAGCGGGATAGGATATCCCATAATGTTGAGGATGAGGACTAATGAAGGTGAGAATAGCCGGCTTAGTCAATGATTCCATTGTGGACGGTACTGGTTTGCGCTTTGGCGTTTATGTTCAGGGCTGTCCCCACGGCTGCCGTGGTTGTCATAATCCCCAGAGCCACGATTTTCAAGGCGGCAAGGAAATGGATACAGCGAATATTTGGGCGCGGATAGAGGCTAATCCTCTTTTAGACGGCCTTACCTTCAGCGGTGGCGAACCTATGTGTCAACCTGCTCCCTTAACAGAGTTAGCTAAAAAGGCTAAGGCTAAAGGGCTAAATGTCTGGGCCTATACCGGCTATACGGTGGAGGAGTTGTTGGCTAAATCCGGTGAGGTAAAGGAATTTCTGAGTTATATCGACATTTTGGTGGACGGCCCATATTTAGAAGCCGAACGCTCGTTGGAGTTAAAATTTCGCGGTTCAAGAAACCAAAGAATCATTGACCTGGTGCAAACTATAGCTACAGGCAGTGTTGTCGAGGTTAGTATTTAAAGTTAGTATAAAAGGACATTTAAAATTTTATTATCATGTCGTAAAAACGTTAGATTTTTAATGCCAAAAAGCTGCTTTGCCTTTATGCTAGTTTTTAACTCTTCTAATTTGCGAACCACTTTAATATATCCGGTAAGCTGTAAAGAAGCATTGGGGAGGTAATATTAATTGGGGAAAAAGAAGAGAAGAGTATTGACGGTAATAGTTATCTTTGTTGTGCTTTTGGCCGCAATCCTGGTGGGGTTTTCCGCTTACTTAGGTAAACAAATTGTGGCAAGTTCCACTCAACTTGTAACGAATGAGGCAACGAAAAATGTACATGAGGATTTATGGGCCGCCTATGGTTTTAATTATGCTGCCTTTAGCCAGGCTTACACCATTGAAAAGGTTGATTTAACATCGTCCTTTGATGGTCACACAATTCCGGCTGATTTTATCTATACTGACGTAAAGAATAACGACGTTGTGATTATGGCGCATGGTTTGGGCGGTAATCGCTACACTAATTATCCCATTGCCGAATTATTTCTGCAAAACGGCTATAATGTAATTACATATGACCAGAGAAGCTCCGGTGAGAATATTGCCGCAAAAACCACCTTTGGCTATTGGGAAAAATATGACCTTATCGATTGCCTAGAATATGCCAAGGGGTTAACTAAGGCCAAGAAAATTGGCGTTTGGGGTGAATCCTTCGGTGGCGCCACGGCAATTCAGGCAGTTGCCTATGAGGATATTCAGACAGATATTGCCTTTCTGGTGCTTGATTGTCCCGTAAGCAGTATGGAGTGGATGGTCGCGGAGGAAATGAAAAGTATGGATTTGGGTATTCCTCTTGACTATATAGTGTGGTGCGGCAGTCTCATGAATAAGCTGGAGTTGGGTTTTTCCTATCAAGAGGTTGACTCCGCTGCAATAGCAAAGGCCATACATATCCCCACCCTGGTGCTTAATAGTGAGGCTGATAAAGTGACGCCCTACTTTATGGGTCGGGATATTTATGATAATCTTACCAGCACGAAGAAAGATTTGTGGACTGTAACCGATAGTGAACACGTTGGTCTGTGGCTTGATCATAATGAGGAATACTGTAACAGGGTGTCGAGGTTAATGGCAGAATCTTAAATTAGCTGTTCACCACTGTAGCAGCATTTTTAACCTTGTACCAGAGAATTATCCTGAGCCAGTTGGCAATAGATATTTACGGATCCATGAGACCATAAAAAACAGAATATCAGAAGAGAAGCGCAGACCGTTTTAAATAATAGCGCTTCTCTTTTAGTTCGTTCGTTTCTTAGGGCAAACTAGCGTATTTTTCGCTATTTTGGGCTATCTTTATTTAACATCAGGTAAATCCGCCCCGCTATTACTTTGATTAGGTCATTTATTTCTCTACTTCTCTAATTAATCGCTTTTTATGGCCCCGATTCTATCAAAACAAAGCCTTAGCGGATAACGACACTATAACCTTGTTTTTAATGATAGGCCAGTAAGTGCGGTAAGACTAGGAAAAACAGTAAGGGTAGAAAGGTAGGACAGCAGCTAAGCTGTTTTAACATTCTGCAAGTCTGTAGAGGAAATGTTGCCAACCGGTTACTGGCTAATCTGTACTGCCGCCTAATTATGGATTTGCCAACGATGCGTTAAATCTCAAAATATTTTAATCGCTGATACATACCATGTTTTAGCTGATAATCATTGCGATTATTTTGATTTTACTGTTGCATAGACTTGAAATTAATTGTAAAATAATAGTTTAGGAGGGTGGTTATTTGCTATATGCTGAAGTTTATGTTAACAAAAAAATAGCGCCTTTGGACCATACGTTTATCTATGAAATTCCACCCCATTTAATTGGCCGGGTACAGGTAGGCACAGTGGTTTCCGCTCCCTTTGGCCACGCTACTGTGCGGGCGCTGGTAATCGCCTTGCGACAAGAACCGGGTAGCTATGAGACTAAGTATATAGATGATATAGTTAACGAAGATTTTTTATTTCCCCGTGATTTGTTGGAGTTGGGAATATTTATTGCTGATTATTATATGAATACTACTATGTCGGTATTTCGGGCCATGCTACCTTCTGGCATTGATATTTTTGGCAAAATACAAAAACCGAAAACCGAGACTTGGCTTAAAGTGGGCCAAATAGTTGAGCCGGCAAGTATTAAAGGGGCAAAGCAACGGGAACTGTATGAATACCTCTTGGCAGTGGGGGAAGCGCCGCAAAATTTGGCGGCGCGGGAATTGGCTTTTTCTGCCTCTGTACCCAAAGCTCTAATTGATAAGGGTTTGGTGACTAAAGAAGCCCGTCCTGTGGCAAGATATTCGTATCAAGGAGCTGCCAATGGTAAATTATCTGAATTTACTCTAACCCCAGAGCAGAGAAAGGTTTTAACCGCGGTATTAAACCGGGAAAAGGGCGACAAAAGGCCCCTGCTCCTACACGGCGTTACCGGTTCCGGTAAGACAGAAATTTACCTGCGTTTAGCGGCGGAGATGTATAAAAACGGCAAGCAGACAATTGTACTGATGCCGGAAATTGCCCTTACGCCCCAGTTTGTTTCTGTTTTTGAGGAGCGGTTCCCTGGTGAAGTGGTTTTAATGCACAGCCGCTTAAGTTCCGGCGAACGCCGGGACGCCTGGTACGCTGCTAACGAAGGTAAAGCTAAAATAGTATTGGGTCCCCGTTCCGCTGTTTTTGCGCCGGTAGAGAACTTAGGCTTAATAATTATGGACGAGGAGCACGAGGAAAGCTATGAACAGGATAACACCCCCCGTTTTCATGCTCGTGAAGTGGCAATAAACCGCTGCGAACTAAAAAACGCTATTTTTTTAATGGGTAGCGCTACTCCCTCTTTGGAGACTTATAAAAAGGCTCTGGCCGGTGAATACCAACTTCTTACCATGGCCCAGCGCATAGAGGACAGGCCCTTGCCTACGGTAGAGGTCGTGGATATGCGCCAGGAATTAGCGGCAGGCTGGAAAGAGGTCTTGAGCCGCTCCCTGCTCCAGGAAATGGAGGCCTGCTTATCCCGGCAAAGCCAAGTTATGCTGTTTCTTAACCGGCTGGGTAGTAAAACCTTTGTTTCCTGCCGTGATTGCGGCTTTGTTTACCAGTGTCCAGATTGCGGCGTATCTCTAATTTACTATGAAAGCCGTAATATACTGCGCTGCTCCCGCTGTGGTTATCAAGTTGCTATGGCGGGCCATTGCCCCCAATGCGCCGGCGAACGCATAAAATATTTTGGTCTTGGTACCGAAGGGTTGGAGAAGGTGGTAAAAAAATATTTCCCCCAGGCCAGAATCGCCAGACTAGATTCGGATGTTACCCGTTTTAAGGGTGAGTTTGATAGAATCTATAGCAGCATGAGGCAAGGTAAAATTGATATCCTAATCGGCACGAGAATGATGGCCAAGGGTTGGGATTTTCCCAACGTAACTCTAACAGGCATAATAGCCGCGGATTTAACCTTGAATTTTCCGGATTTTCGGGCAGCTGAGCGCACCTTCCAAAGTATAACCCAGGTGTCGGGCCGTTGCGGCCGGGGCAGAGAGGCTGGCAAGGTAGTTTTGCAGACCTACAGACCTGCGGAAAAGGCGATACAATTAGGCGCGGCCCAGGATTATCAGGGTTTTTATACCTGGGAGGATAGTAACCGGCAGAATTTTGCTTACCCCCCTTATGCTGAGCTTTTAAAAATAGTGTTCACCGCTCCCAAGGGCTATTTTTTTGAGGCTGATACGGCGAAAATTAAAGACACCTTTTTAGCTTTATCAAACCCGGATTTTCAGATTTTTGGGCCGGTACCAGCGGTATATCGGTACCATAAGAATGAAGAAAAAATGGTTCTCACCTTAATGGGTCGGGACCTAGCAACCCTGAAAAATATCTGTCAGGCGGGGTTAGAAAAATTAGCGGCTGAAAATAAGGTGGATAATAATGTAAAAATACAAGTACAGGTTAATCCCCTGCATATAATTTAACAAGAGGTGTATAATGGCAATTTATGAGATTGAAAAGGCCGGCAGCAGCGAAATATTGCGCCGGAAAAGTAAACCAGTAAATGAGATAAACGATGTTATACGTCAGCTCCTAGACGACATGGCGGAAACGATGTACCATTATGAAGGCGTAGGCTTGGCAGCTCCTCAGGTTGGTATTTCCAAAAGAATTATTGTGGTAGACGTCGGCGAGGGACTGTGGGAGCTTATTAACCCTGTTTTAGTTTCCGGTAAAGGCAAACAACTTGACGAGGAGGGTTGTTTAAGTATTCCCGGCTATTACGCCCCGGTGGAAAGGTTTAAATCTGTTAAGGTTAAGGGCTTGAACCGCTATGGCGACGAGGTGGTAATAGACGCTAAGGATATGGCCGCCAGAGCCTTACAGCATGAGATAGATCATTTGGAAGGCGTTCTCTTTACCGATAAAGTTAAGAAAAAGAAGTGATTGAATAATGAAAGTAATCTATATGGGAAGTCCGGAGTTCGCTCTCTATGGGCTGGAAGCTATCAATAATAGCAGCCATGAGATAGTGGCTGTTATCACTAGGGAGGACAAGGCTAAGGGCCGGAAAAAGATTCTGGAACCAACTGTGGTGAAAAAGCGGGCTTTGGAATTGGGCTTACCAGTTTATACACCAAAAAATCCCAATGACGCCGCATTTTTAACAGAATTGTCCTCTCTGGGAGCGGATATAATTGTAGTATCTGCCTATGGCAAAATGTTGAAATGGGATCTTTTAACGCTTGTGCCCTATGGCGCTATGAATATTCATGGTTCCTTGTTGCCACTGTATCGTGGCGCTTCACCTATAAATACGGCAATACGCAATGGCGAAGCGACTACCGGCGTGACTATCATGTATATGGATGAGGGTATGGATGAAGGGGATATTTGCTTGAAGGGTTCCGTGCCCATAGAGGAAAACGACAATTTTGTTACCCTCCGGGATAAAATGGGCTTAACTGGCGGTAAGTTAATAGTTGACGCTTTGGATTTGGTGGCAAAAGGCGTTGCTCCCCGATACCGTCAGAGCAAGTCTAAGGCCACATATTGCTCCCTTTTAACCAGGGAGGATGAAAAATTGAACTGGCAGGCTGATATAGATAGCCTTTATAATCATATTCGCAGCCTAGCGCCGGAACCCGGGGCTTATACTTATCTCAATGGGGAAGTCGTTAAAATCATTGAGACTCGCCGGGAACGCCGGGAGCATAATTATGACTCCGGTAGAATAGTTGGCTCTTGCAAAAAACAGGGCGTACAGGTAGCGGCCCGGGGCGGGTGGCTCTGGCTTTTGCGGGTCAAGCCCGCCGGTAAAAAAGCAATGAACGCCTTAGATTGGTATCGGGGTTTGCGGAATACAGACGAGTTATATTTTACCACTGAACCACTGATCAATAGTAAGGAAAATTAAGGAGTGAAGCCATGTTTTTATTTGACCCAACCTTCATAATTTTAATACCGGCCATAATCTTATCTTTTTGGGCCCAAATGAAGGTATCTACAACCTTTAACCGTTATTCTCAGGTAACGTCCCGCAGTGGGATGACCGGTGCCCAGGTGGCACAGGCCATACTTAAGAGCAATAATATTAACGATGTGCGGATTGAAGCTGTGAGAGGAAATCTGACAGACCACTATGATCCTAAAAATAAGGTATTGCGCCTTTCGGAAAGCGTCTATGGGCAAAGCTCCTTGGCTGCTTTAGGCGTGGCAGCCCACGAAGTGGGGCACGCCATTCAGCATGATGTAGATTACGCGCCCTTGCGTATCCGCTCGGCTTTAGTGCCCATAGCCCAATTCGGCAGTTACGGCTCCTGGATAATTCTCTTAGTGGGCATTGTTTTGGCCTCCACTCAGCTAATTCAAATCGGCATTATACTTTTTGTGGCGGTATTGGCTTTTCAGTTGGTCACTTTGCCCGTGGAGTTTAACGCTTCGTCCCGGGCTTTGGTGCAGCTGGAAACCGGCGGCTTCCTCACCACTGAGGAAATTCAGGGCAGTAAAAAGGTTTTATCCGCCGCTGCCATGACTTATGTTGCCGCTGTAATTATGGCTGTCGCCCAGTTAATACGTTTGATTTTAATTTCCGGCATTTTGCGCCGCGATTAATTATTATGACCAGAAAAACTAATAATGCCAGGGTTACAGCAGTAAAGGTCTTGGAGGAAGTTATTGTCCATGGCGCTTACGCTAACTTGGCTCTAAATAAGGAGTTGCAAAAAAGCCAGCTAAGCCAGAGGGATAAATCCTTCGCTACCAGCCTGGTTTACGGCAATTTAGAAAAATGGCAGCCAGTGGACTTCCAATTAGCCCGGCTGTTGAAGAAACCCTTAAAAAAGAAGGATATTGTTTTAGCCATAATCCTGCATAACGGTGTCTATGAGATGCTATATGCCGCCACGCCGGCAAGAGCGGCGGTCAATGAAAATGTGGAATTAGTCGGTAGCTTGGGGCGCCAGGAGTGGCGTGGCTTGGTCAACGGCGTATTGCGCAACTTTGCCCGCAATTCAGCGTCTTTGACCTGGCCGGAGTTTACTTCTCCGTTGGCGGAAGCCCTGTTTTTTGCTTCTGTGCCAGACTGGATAGGTAAGATGTGGCTAGCGGAGCGGGGGGCGGAGTCGGCTTTGTCCCTGGTGCAAGCATTATCCAATCCCACCCCCCTTACCCTGCGGGTAAATAGCTTAAAAACTGACCGGGAGCGTTTACTGGCTGATTTACATTCCCTGGGCTTTGCCGCTGAAAAAACCGCATACTCGCCTGAGGGTATAAATGTCACGGGAAATAGCGGCTTATTTACTACGGAGCTATATAAGCAAGGATATTTTACCGTGCAAGGGGAAGCTTCACAGTTAGCTGTAAAGTTTTTGGCCCCAGTTTCAGGCGCTAGGGTTCTCGATATGTGCGCGGCCCCAGGCGGTAAAACAACCTATATAGCGGAAACTATGGCTGACCAGGGAGAAATCTGGGCGGCTGACGTCCATAAGCATAAAGTGGAGTTAATTAAAAATGCCTGTACTAGGTTGGGCCTAACTTCTGTCCAGGCCGTGGTGCAGGATAGTTTGGTCTGGGGCCAAGAGCGGCCTGGTTATTTTAACTATATTTTATTAGACGCGCCCTGTTCCGGGTTAGGCGTTTTATCTCAGCGTCAGGACGCTAGGTTTCGGAAAAATCCAGAGGACATAGAGGCATTGGTTGCTATTCAACGCCAACTTATAGACAGCGCTGTGAAGGCTTTAGCCCCCGGCGGCCGTTTAATTTATTCTACCTGCACCATTTCCCAACGGGAAAATCTGGCTAACCGGCAATACCTTTTAGATAAGTATCCGGCAATGGGTTCTGTGGACTTAACCAACATATTTTCTGGGGACGATACGAGTGATTCAGAAGCATTAAAACAAGGCTACTTAGAACTATTACCTTATAAACACGGGGTAGACGGATTCTTTATCTCTGCTTTTTCTAAGGAGGAATAAATGGTAAACTTATTGTCATTGCGGGAACAGGATATGGTAAAGCTGATGGCAGACAATGGTTTTCAGTCTTTCCGAGGTAAGCAGCTATTTGAGTGGATTTGGAAAAAAGGGATAAAGAATTTTGATAATATGAAGAACCTGCCGGGCAATTTAAAGGTCTGGCTCAAGGAACACGCTACCGTGGGCACAGGCAAGGTTGCCAACGTCATTGCCACCCAAGACGGCAATACCGTTAAGTTTCTTTTTAAATATCCCACTGAAGCTGGGGAAACTGTGTATATTGAAACCGTGCTCATGTGTTATGCAAGGGAGAAAAGCCGCAACCGCAATACGGTTTGCGTAAGCACCCAGGCTGGTTGCGCCATGGGGTGTAAATTTTGCGCTAGCGCTTTAGAGGGCTTAGCCCGCAATTTATCGGCTGGGGAAATTGCGGAACAGGTCTGGTATGCTGATAATTATTTGAGTAAAAGGGGCCTGCCCCCCGTTACTAATGTGGTATTTATGGGTATGGGCGAGCCTTTTTATAATTTTACGGCGGTTATGGCTTCTGTAGCCATTTTACATCAAGGTAAAAATATAGGTATGCGCCGTATGACAATATCCACCGCTGGGGTTGTGCCGAGAATCCGCGAATTAGCCCAAGTAAACCCCCAGATAACCTTGGCTGTTTCCCTCCATGCCCCCAATGACGTTATTAGAGATAGATTAATGCCTATTAATAAACGCTATCCCCTGGCTCAGCTTATGGACGCTGTGGATTATTATACTCAGCTTACCAACAGACGGGTAACTATGGAATACGCCCTTTTTCAGGGTGTTAACGACAGTAAAGCTGTGGGCTATGAATTAGTTGAACTGCTGAAAAACCGTTTGGTTAACGTCAATATTCTCAAGGGAAACCCCGTGCCGGAAACCGGGCTTTTACCCGTGGAGGATAAGACTTTGCAGGATTTTTTGGCCCTTTTAAACCACGGTGGTATTGAGTCCTCACTGCGGGAATCCCGCGGTAAGGATATTGACGGGGCTTGCGGCCAGCTAAGAAAGAGGCGTTTTAGTGAAAAGTTACCGGAAAAAGATGACAAATAATTGAAATTATGTTAAAATTAAATAATATATAATTGTTTATCGGTATAATGAGGTGTTTATGATTGTTTGTGCTCTGACGGATATAGGATTACAGAGGAAAGAAAATGAGGACTTTTATTGCGCTGACGCTGATAGAGGTCTATTTCTCATTGCCGACGGTATGGGAGGACACGCTGGTGGCGAAGTAGCTAGCGCCACAGCTGTAAAGGTTTTTAAGGAACACTATATACCAGTAAATGAAAAAAATTACGAAATTGTATTTAATGATTTAATAATTCAGGCTAACGATGAAATATACGAGTTAAGTAAGAAAAAAGAGAGCCTCAAGGGAATGGGGACTACTTTTATTGCTTTAGCCGTCAATAAAGAAGAACAAAAAATCTATATAGCCCATGTAGGAGACAGCCGCGTTTATCTGGTAAGAGATAAAACCCTGCGCCGGTTAACTGAAGACCAGAATATAGCCGCTGAATTAGTGCGGGATGGCAAAATTACAGAGGAAGAGGCTATGGCTCATCCGGGCCAAAATATGTTAACTAACGCCTTGGGCGTATATGAAGATTTTGACATAGATTTTTTATCCTCTGAGCTAAAACCGGATGATATTATTTTGATGTGTACAGATGGATTGATTGGTTTAGTCAAGTCCGAAGAAATTGAGAATATAATTAACAGCAATAAGGATTTGCCCAAGGCTGGCAAAAAGCTGCTCAATTTAGCCCTGGAACGCGGGGGCAACGATAATATTACCATGATACTTATTAAAAATTCTTGATAGAGGTGAAATAATGATCGGAAAGAAATTTATGGGACGTTATGAAATCGTCTCAAAATTAGGCAGTGGCGGCATGGCCGTGGTTTATAAGGCCCTTGACACTGTCCTGAACCGCAGGGTTACTGTGAAAATATTGCAGGAGCAATTTTCCTCTAACCAGCAGTTCGTTATCCGTTTTAGAAAGGAAGCTCAGGCGGTTGCCGCCTTATCCTCCCACCCAAACATCGTTAATGTTTATGATGTTGGGTGCAGTGAAGAGGGTGAACATTACCTGATAATGGAATATGTGGAGGGCAAAACCTTAAAGGAGGTCATCAAGAAAAAAGGTAGCCTGACAGTTAAGGAATCGCTGGATTACACCAACCAGATTTTAGCTGGCCTTAGCCATGCCCATTCTTACGGCGTTATTCACCGGGATATCAAACCGCAAAACATCATGATTACCACTGGTAATCAGGTGAAAATAATGGACTTCGGCTTGGCCCTTAACCTTTCCGATTCTACTATGACCTATGATTCCAGCGTGTTTGGTTCAGTCTACTATATTGCGCCGGAAATAGCTCAAAAAGGCACTGGTGACGCCCGGGCGGATATTTATTCCACCGGTATTGTGCTCTATGAAATGCTCACCGGGGAGTTGCCTTTTAACGGTGATAGTCCAATTACCATAGCCTTACAGCATGTGGAGGGCGAGTTTGATTCAGTTGACGATATAGATGATGAAATACCCTATGAAGTGGCCAGAGTGGTGGATAAAGCCATGTCCGTGGACCCTGGAGAACGCTACGCCACTGCCAAGGGCATGATGCGGGATATTAAAAATGCCGCGGATGAAAACGATATTCCCTTAAAGCCCATACCTGTAATTGCCGGCGCCGCTGCTCTAGGCAATAATCCGGGAAATACGGATAATAGGTCAAGGCGTGATAGCTACGCTGATGAAGATGATTATGACGTGGACTTTGAGGAGGAATATCGGGATAGCCGCCGGAAAGATAGAAAACCGGAGCGGAAATCAACACGGGGCAGCAGCTCTAAAGGTCGAAAAAAGACCAATAAAAAGAAAATAATTCTTTTGGTAGCACTGGCTATTGTTGTATTATCCGCCGGTATTTTTGCCGCTTACAGCGCCTTTTCCAATACAGGCGATGAAGTTGAAGTGCCTCTGTTGGTAGGTCAAAATGTTGACGACGCCAAAGAAATTCTTGATGAATTGGAAATAAAATACGAAATTAATTATACTGAAAGCGAAGATGTTGAGGTTGACGAGGTAATAAGCCAGAGTATCGACGCCGGCCAAAAAATTAAAACAGGCCGCACCATTGAATTGACGGTGAGCACCGGTGTGGACAGCGTTGAGGTACCATCGGTGGTTGGAAAGTCTGAAAAATCCGCCAAGAAGCTTTTGACCTCAGCAGGTTTTGAAGTTGAAGTAGAAACTGAGTCGTCTGATGAAGTTGACGAGGACGAGGTAATAAGCCAAGACCCCGCCGGTGGCGGCAAAGCCCCCAAGGGCTCCACCGTTACTATAGTAGTGAGCAGCGGTCCTGAAAATAAGGAAGTTACCGTTCCCGACGTTGTTGGACTTACCCTTTCCGACGCTAAGAGCCAACTAACCTCAGCTGATTTGCGGGTTGGTTCAGTTACGGAAAAATACTCTAGCGCCGAAGCTGGGGAAGTTACCTACCAAAGCGTTAAGGGCGGCACAAAAGTAAGCGAGGGCACAACCGTTAACCTGACGGTGAGCAAGGGTCCGGAGGAGAAGCCGGATGAGCCTGATGAACCCAGCGATAATAAAGCTAAGACTACAACATATTCCCACCAGGTGAGTGATAACTACGAGTCCGCGGTACCGGTACAAATAGTTGTGCAAGATTCTAAAGGCGAGAGTACCGCTTACAGTGGCAACTGTGACCCCGGTAAAAGCGTATCAGTTTCTATTACCTATTATCCGCCGGCCATTATCTTTTGCTATGAAAACGGTTCCCTGGTCGATCAACAAAGCTACTGATTATGCTTATGAATCAAGGATTACTTATTAAAGGATATAACGGCTTTTACTATGTCAAGGCCCAGGGTAAGCTATGGACTTGTTCTCTGCGGGGGCGTTTTCGTTTAACTAAGCAGAAATTCTTGCCCGGTGATAGAGTTAAGTTTACGGAGTTGGAGTATCCCAAAGGCGTAATTGAAGAGGTTTTGCCGCGGCAGAATTATTTGGTTAGACCTGCGGTTGCCAATGTAGAGCAGGGGATTGTCACCTTTGCCGTTACCAATCCCAAGCCGGACTATCTGTTAATGGATAGAATATTGCTGCAAATGACGGCTATGGACATCACCCCAGTTATCTGCTTTAATAAAGTAGACTTGGTGGGAAAGGCAGAAAGTGACAGTATTTTAGCTCCCTATGCCCAGGCGGGGTATAAAACCCTAGCTGTATCTGCGACGACAGGCCAGGGCATAGAAGAATTGCGTACTGTAATTAAGGGGAGCTTAGTCGTTATGGCTGGTCCTTCTGGGGCTGGCAAAAGTAGCATCCTCAATGCTTTAAAGCGCGATTTTCAGTTAGCTACCGGCGAACTAAGCAAAAAGGTTGAGAGGGGCAAGCACACCACCAGAAGAGTTGAGTTGCTTGCTTTGTCAGATGATACTTATATCGCTGATACGCCTGGTTTTTCAACTTTATTCTTGCCTGATGAAATAAACAAGGGCGACTTGGAATTTTACTATCCGGAAATTGCCAGCCAAGCTTCTGACTGCGCCTTTAAATCCTGTTTGCATTATAAGGAGCAGGACTGCGCTGTTAAGGCTGCTGTGGCCCAGGGTATAATTGATTCGGGGCGTTATGAGCGTTATTGTACTTTTTTAGAAGAATTGCAGGAAAGGGAAGGTAAGTACTAAATGGCTATTTTAGCGCCGTCATTACTGGCAGCGGATTTCAGCCGCTTAGGAGATATGGTGGAGACTGTGGAAAACGCCGGGGCGGCTTGGCTGCATTTAGATATAATGGATTATCACTTTGTACCTAATTTGACCTTTGGTTCCGGGGTGGTAAAATCTTTGCGGCCCCATTCCCACATGGTTTTTGACGCTCACTTAATGGTTAATGAGCCGGAAAAATATGTTGAGGATTTTCAAAAAGCTGGGGCTGATTATTTTACCTTCCACTGGGAAGCTACCGACAACCCTCAGGGCCTTATCGAGAAAATACATTCCCACGGTATGAAGGCCGGAATATCTGTAAAGCCAAACACCCCTATAACTGTTTTAGAACCATATTTGCAAGAGTTACAGCTTGTCCTGGTTATGAGTGTGGAGCCCGGTTTTGGCGGCCAGAAATTTATGGCCAGTATGTTACCGAAGGTAGAGTGGCTTAAACAGCAAAAGGCAGGGCAAGACCTGGGCTATCTTATAGAGATAGACGGAGGCATTAATAAAGATACGGCTAAAGATGCGGTAGCAGCCGGCGCTGAAGTTTTAGTGGCCGGGACTGCAGTATTTGGCGCTGTAAATGTTTCTGAGGCAGTTGACTATTATTTGCATTTATGAGGTTGACATCTAGCATTTAAGTGCTATAATAATAAATAATACTTCGGGGACGGTGAGATTCCGTACCGGCGGTAAAGCCCGCGAACCAGTTTGGTTGAACCGGTGAAATTCCGGTGCCGACAGTAAAGTCTGGAGGGAAGAAGTAGTTTTGTTGAGTATTCTGCGCCCCGAATTATTTCGGGGTTTTTTTATTTGTTGTTAGAGATAGGAAAGAGGTGTTAGGATAATATGGTAACATCTGAGTCAAAATATATGCTGCGGGCCATTTCTTTGGCGGAAAAAGCCCGTGGCTTTACAGAACCTAATCCCCTGGTAGGAGCAGTTATTGTTAAGGACGGAAAAATTGTGGGTGAAGGATATCACCTCCGGGCTGGCGAGGCTCATGCCGAGGTAATGGCATTGCAAAGGGCTGGTGAATCCGCCCAAGGCTCCACCGTTTATGTAACTTTGGAACCCTGCTCTCACTATGGTAAGACGCCGCCCTGCGCTGACGCCTTAATCGAAGCTGGGGTTGAAGAGGTATATATTGCCATTAGGGATCCTAATCCCCAGGTTAACGGCGGCGGCATAGATAAGCTGGAAGCAGCCGGTATTAAAACCCATGTTGGCTTGATGGGGGAAACAGCCTGGAAACAAAATGAGATTTTTTTTACTAATATGTTGGCTAAACGGGCTTTTGTCGCCCTGAAAACAGCCCAGTCCATTGACGGTAAAATAGGACCCGCTAGCGGTGAGCCCTTGGCTATTACCTCCTTGGAAGCGTTGGAATATTGCCATAGGCTACGGCAGAAGTACGGTGCGGTGCTGGTAGGAATCAATACGGTGCTCAGCGATGATCCGGTTCTTAATATTCGCCATGGGGTAGAACACTTGGCGGATAAGCCTGTGCGTATAGTTTTAGATTCTAAGCTGCAAACGCCCCTCAGCGCCAATGTTTTAAATATTAAATACGGTCCCGCTATTATCTATACCGCTAATGAGGTAGCTCGCAGCATTAGGAAAAAGTATGAGGAAAAGGGCGTTACTTTAGCAATATTACCCAATAAGAATGGACAGATAGATTTGCACCGTTTGCCCTATGATTTATATAAGCGGGGCATCAGTAGCGTTATGGTAGAGGGGGGAGCGAAAACTATTAGCGCCTTTCTCCAATCAGACATTTGGGATATCTGGCATTCCTTTACAGCGCCTAAAATTATTGGGGCTGACGGCTTAGGGCTTTATAGTGAAACTCTCAATGAGGTCTATTGCGATATGGAAAACGCGGCAGTTAAACGTATTGGCGATGACGTACTAGTAGATTACCGGCGCAAAGGAGGTGTTGACCAATGTTTACCGGCATTGTTGAAGAAAAGGGTAGAGTAAAAAATATTATTACTAACTCTCAAGGCGGCAATATAGAGGTTAATTGCCAGAAAGTGCTGGAGGAAACGGTTATAGGAGACAGCATTGCCATAAATGGGGTTTGTCTAACTGTAACAAAAATATGGCACGACGCCTTTACCGCTGATGTTATGTCTGAAACTTTGGCTAAAACCGCCCTTAATAGTTTAAAAAAGGGCTCCTGGCTGAACTTAGAGCGAGCCTTGACGTTAAATAGCCGCCTAGGCGGACATATTGTCAGTGGTCATATAGACGGCGTGGGCAAAATTTTACAAATAGAGGACAATGGTATTGCCGTTTTATTGCAAGTGGCGACTGACCAAGATATTACAGATTACATAGTAACTAAGGGCTCAGTGGCTATTGACGGAATTAGCTTAACTGTGGTGGATGTTTGGCCGGAAGCCTTCAGCGTATCCTTGATACCCCATACCTTTAGAACTACTAACCTTTGCCATAAGGGACCGGGTGATTTGGTCAATTTAGAAACGGATATTATTGGTAAATATGTACACAAGCTTATGGGTTTAAAAAATGAGAAAAAAGAAAGCGTAACCGCGGAACTGCTACGGGAAAATGGCTTTTTTTAAGGAGGAAAGATAATGGCATTCGCGTCAATAGAAACAGCCTTGGCGGATTTAAGGCAAGGCAAACTCATTGTTGTCACAGATGACCCGGAACGGGAAAATGAGGGCGATTTAATATGCGCGGCGGAATTTGCCACGCCGGAGAACGTTAATTTTATGGCTAAATATGGTAAATGCCTGATATGTATGCCAATGAGCAGCAATTTTATTCAGCAGCTTGATTTACATCCTATGGTAGAGCATAATACGGATAACCATGAAACCGCTTTTACTGAGTCTATCGACCATGTTAATACCACCACGGGTATTTCAGCGCTGGAACGCTCTTATACAGCGTTAAAGGCCGTGGACGATGGGGCCCGCCCCAGAGATTTTCGCCGCCCTGGCCATATGTTTCCCTTGGAGGCTAAAGCCGGCGGCGTACTGGAGAGGAACGGACATACTGAAGCTACTGTGGATTTGACTCGTTTGGCTGGCTTAAAGACTATGGGGCTATGCTGTGAAATCATGCGGGACGACGGCACCATGATGCGTACCAATGAGTTGATGGATTTTTGTGATTATCATGGTTTACACATAATTTCCATTAAGGATTTGCAAGCTTATCGCAAAATGCACGATAAATTTATGGAGAGGGTTACTACCTCTCAGTTACCGACTCAATACGGTAAATTTGTCCTCCATGGTTATATCAACAAGATTACTGGTAAACACCATTTAGCTTTGGTTATGGGTGATATTAGCGATGGTCAGCCTGTCCTTTGCCGGGTACATTCCGAATGTTTGACTGGCGATGTTTTTGGCTCCTGCCGCTGTGACTGCGGTATGCAGCTACATGCCGCCATGTCCCAAATAGCGGAGGAAGGCCGGGGCGTTATTGTTTATTTGCGTCAGGAGGGCCGGGGCATTGGCCTGATAAATAAACTAAAAGCCTATGAGCTCCAGGAAAAGGGGCTTGATACCGTTGAGGCTAATCTAGAATTAGGCTTTGCTCCCGACTTGCGAGATTATAGCGAGGGCAGTCAGATTCTCAAGGATCTGGGCGCCACAAAGCTGCGTCTTTTGACTAATAATCCCCAAAAGATATCGGGCTTAGCTGATTACGGCATTGAAATTGTCGAAAGAATAAGCACGGAAATGCCGGTAAACCCTTATAATGAATTTTATATGACAACTAAAAAGGAAAAAATGGGCCATATTCTGAATGGCTCGGAAAAGTGAGGTATATGTGATGAAAAAAGTGGAAGCTAATCTTTGTGCTAAAGGGCTAAAAGTAGCTGTTATTGCCGCCAGATTTAACGAATTTATTACCGCTAGATTAATCGAAGGCGCAGAGGACGGACTTTTACGCCATGGCGCTGACGCTGAAGATATAACCCTTTACCGTGTTCCCGGCGCCTTTGAAATCCCTGTTTTAGCCCAAAAGATAGCGGCAAAGGACGAATTTGACGCGGTAATCTGCTTGGGAGCTGTTATAAGAGGAAATACGCCCCACTTTGATTATGTGGCGGCAGAGGTCTCCAAAGGTGTGGCCAGCGTTTCCTTAAAGAGTGGTAAACCGGTGGTATTTGGGGTTTTAACTACTGATAATATTGAACAAGCCATAGAAAGAGCCGGCTCTAAAGGCGGCAATAAAGGTTATGAAGCGGCGGTAACCGCCATAGAAATGGCCAACCTAATGCGCGAGATATGATGCGATGGATAGAGCGGTAATTTTTTGTAATGGCGAGATAAAGGACTATGATTACCACCAGAGTAAGCTCAAAAGCAGTGATTATATTATTGCTGTAGACGGCGGCGGCCGCCATTGTAAGGCTTTAAATCTTCAGCCCCACCTTGCTTTGGGAGATTTTGATTCCCTGGATAAAAGGATTTTAGATTATTATCGCCGGGAGAATGTGGAAATACTGGAATTTCCCTGTGACAAAAACTACATAGATTTAGCTCTAGCCCTGGACGTAGCCTTGGAGCGGGGCTATGAGAATATCGTTGTTTACGGCGCTCTAGGCGGTAAAAGAATTGATATGGAATTGGCTAATTTACTTTTAATCTCCCGTTATGAACAGGATATTCGCCTAGAGGATGAGAACCGGTGGATTAGCCTTATTTATCATGGTAAGGATATAGTGATCAAAAATCGTAAAGCCTACTACTTTTCCCTTATACCTTTAAGCGCAAGGCTAATAACAGCGGCAAGCGCAGGCTTGAAGTATCAACTACTAGACCTGGAATTTAGCATCGGTGAAACCCGCAGCATCAGCAATGAGATAGTTGCCGATTATTGCCAGGTGGCGGTAAAAGAAGGGCGGGCTTTGGCTATTTGTCAAAAAAAGTGAATTTATTGCAGGATTTGGCGAATTAAAGTTTAAATATTTAATATGGGACTTTTTAGGAAGTAAGGAAATTTAGATGACGCCAAAGCAGGAATTTATTGACATTTACAAAGCCAAGATAACCAGAGAGGGCAGCGATAAGCTTTTATCCTACCTTTCAAGCTATAGTGACTTTTTTACTGCGCCAGCCAGCGCCCGGTTTCATTTAGCAGTGGCAGGGGGCTTGGTTACCCATAGCCTAAATGTTTACCATTGCCTGCAAGACTATTTAGCCCGCAAGAGTGTAAGTGAGGTCTATGGTTTAAATCCCTCAGAGGAGACGGTGGCTATTGTCGCTTTACTGCATGATATTTGTAAAGTCGATTGTTATAAGCCGGGCTTTAGAAACGTAAAGGACGAAACAGGCAAGTGGCAACGGGTACCCTCTTACGATTATGAGGACGCCTTGCCCTACGGACATGGGGAAAAGTCCGTATATATTATCAGCGGCTTTATGAGCCTTACCAGGGAGGAAGCCTTTGCTATACGCTATCATATGGGGTTTTCCGGACCTGAGGATAACCGTAATGTTGGCGACAGCTTCCGGCGTTTTCCTTTGGCGTTTGCCTTATCCACAGCGGATATGGAAGCCACGTACTTTTTAGAAAATAATCAGTGAAGGTAAGTTTATGAGTTACGGCAAGGGTGTAGGATATTCTGATAAAATAAATAGACCGGAATTGCAAAAATTAAAACCCCATGGTTTGACTTTTATTCCGAAATTATCATTATGCTTGGCTCCTTTAGCAATTGTTGTCTTTTTGGTTTTGGCGCTTTTGGCTAAGGTTGCCTGGAGCGTGGCCTTGATAAGCGGCGGCTTATGTGGACTCCTTTGCGTGGGCATTTACTATGTAACTTCAAAAAATACCGGTGAAGTAAAGGCTGTAGACGGAGTTTTGCAGGCCAAAAAACGCTTGCGAAAAAAAGGTTCTGTGTCTGATAAGGATATAATATTTCTATTAATTTTTAAATTGAAGGACAATACGGAAAGAAAGGTTAATATAACTGAGCGGAAAGCTCTATTTAAATATTATCAGGAGGGGGATATTGTCCGTTTTCATCCTGGATTACCCTATCCGGAAAAATACGAAAAGCTGTTTGATGATAAGGTTGTGTGCGTTTCCTGCGGTAAATTGACTGATACTACTATGGATAGATGTCGAAATTGTCACCTACCTTTGTTAAAGTAACTATAATTAAATATTAAATGGGAAAGAACTTTTTAAAAAAGTTCTTTTTTTTGTTATTTTTTGCTTTTATCTGTTTACAAATTGTCATTATCTGGCTATAATTATTTTCTGGCTACTTTAGTAGTTACTATGGTAATTACTATGGCAGTTATTATGTATGAAGGAGGATTGGTAAATAAGCTTTGCGGTACACCCGTAAAGGGGAAATTTTCAAATTTTGGAGGAAAAACAATGTCTAGTGTAACTAAGGATTTAAAAAAGCATAAGCTAAGCACAGCAACGGTCTTTTGTATGATTTTCTGTATGGTCTGTGCGGGTTCATACGGTATTGAGGATATGATTCCAGCCTCTGGCCCTGGGTTAACTATCTTATTACTCATCCTTTTACCGTTTTTTTGGAGCATTCCCCAGGGGTTAGTGGCAGCGGAGTTGGGGTCCGCCATACCTGAGGAGGGCGGCTATTACCGCTGGATATACAGGGCCCTGGGCGAGTATTGGGGCTTCCAAGCCTGTTGGTGGCGTACGGTTTCCATATATGTGGACTCCACCCTGTATGTTATCTTATCGGTTAGCTATATTTCCACCATGATACCGATGTCCGGCTGGCAGGAATTTATACTCAAGGTATTTTTTATTTTGGCCTTTAGCTATATCAATATCAGAGGTCTTACTGTGGTGGGCCGGGTGGCTTCGTATTTTTCCATTATAGTCATAGGTTCATTTTTAGCTTTGATTATGGTGGGCTTTGCCAACTGGCAGTATAATCCTGTAACGCCCTTTATACCTCCGGGGCAGGGCGGTTTAGAGAGCTTGGGCTTAGGTATAGCCATCTGTATGTGGATGTACGCTGGGTATGAATCTATGTCCACCATGGCGGGGGAAATGGAGAACCCCCAGGTCATATCAAGGGCCACCATACTATCGGTGCCAGCTATTATGCTTTTATATATACTCTCCACTATCGCCTGCTTGGCGGCGGTGGGCAACTGGCAAATGTGGGGTGTAGAGGACGGAATATCCTTTGGCAGCGTTTCTTATATTTTAGGTTATCCTGCTTTAGGGGCGGTTTTTGTGGTTACCGCCGTTATTGCCAACCTATCTATGTACAATAGTTATTTGGCTTCCGGCTCCCGGGGATTTTTCTCTTTAGCCGATGATAATCTCTGTCCTAAATTTTTAAAGAAATTACATCCTAAATATAAAACGCCCTATATGGCTATAATTGGCATGGCTGTAACAAATTTGATTCTCTGTGAAATAGGTTTTGATACCCTCGTAGTTATAGACGTATTTTTGCTGATGTTCGCCTATATACTTATTTATGTTGCCGCGATAGTTTTACGGAAAAAAGAACCGGATTTACAGCGTCCCTTTCGCATACCTTTGGGTATTAAGGGGTTAACAGCTCTTTGCATACCCCCGATACTATTGGCTGTTGCGGCCCTTTTTACCAATGGCTACTCTTATTTTATTGGCGGTTGCCTGGGGGTAATATCCGGGCCTGTGGCCTATTATTTCTGTAAAAGAAAATATGGCGGCTGCGATGGTTCTTACCAGCTATCGGCTACAGCTAAAAAAACCACTATTATCTTAGCGCTGATTATGGTTGCC
>DXZC01000030.1 GCA_019415505.1 Peptococcaceae bacterium
GGTTGTAACTGCGGCTGTAATTGTGGCTGTAATTGCGGTTGCGGCTGTTAATAAGCGCCTAAACTGGCTTACAAATAGATTTTTCTTTACAGTATTGACATATTACCGTACCCTTAACGGCCCTGCCGCTAGGGGTACGGTTTTATAATGGAGCGTTAAACCAATATTTCCCTATATCCGCCAGACTTGTCCGCTAGTAAAAAAATTACCTCTTGTCCCTATTTATAACACGAGGGACAAAACTAAAACCAGCGCATATATTATAGAAGATGAATGAAATCATCTAACAGAAAAATTACAACTCACGAAATGAGGTGACAATAGTATGTGCTGCTGTTTATGCTCGCCTTTCTGCGGTCCGATACCGCTGGTTACTCCCTGCACTTGTCTGTGCTGCGGTCCCTGCCGTTTTTGTAACAACGGCTGCGGCAACTGGGGCAATAATTGTTGCAATAATTGTTGCTGTAACTGTTGCTGCTAATTGGCCAGCCAGAACATAGGCCCCGCCTATGCCACTTGAAAGCCTCCTAAGTAAGGTTAAATACATAACCCGTGTAAGGCGTTGTTATTACCCGCCTAAGGCAGAGCCAACCGCCGGGAGTTGAACTACCCGGCGGGCCTGGGCCTGCCGGGTAAATAAACTAAGCGCACAGCATCAGAGGAACTCCCTTAGGCGGCAGATCGGCCGCCACAAAAATCTACTCAAAAAAAAGACCCAACCTTTGCTGACCCTAAGTTCAGCGCCTAAATTCACTTAATCCGGGATACCGCCTCTAAGCGGACCCGTTTATATATCCTGTTAACAAGATAGTGGTTGTAACAACCCTGATAAAAAAGCATAGGGCATTAGCCCTATGCTTTTTCTTTGGCTGTAAATAATTTCGAAAATTAAAAGTTTTAAACATTTTAAACCCTTTTGTACCTTAATCCTGCTTTTTAGTTACTGAAGTGGAAAATTTAAGCTCTGGCCAATCAGTGCCATAATGTTCCCAGGGGTTAACGTGAACCATACAATGCTTAACCTTGGGGAACTGCGCCTCAATAGCGTCATGCACATTTTCCGCTATATCATGGGCGGAATTTAAGGTTAGATTGCCATCCACTCCTATTTCTAAATCAACATAAACCTTATTGCCAAATAGCCTGGTGCGGAGGAGGTCAATGTGTAAAACACCGTCAACCCCACTGGCGGTCTGGCGCATAGCGTCAAGTGTGTCCTTGTCGCAGGATTTATCAGTCATTTTACCAATAGCGTCCCGGAAAATATCCAACGCCGCCTTGAGAATAAACAGACAAATTATTAGGGAGGCTATAGGGTCTAAAATGGGAAAACCAAGTATCGCGCCGCCTACCCCAATAAAGCTGCCCACAGATGACAAAGCGTCGGAGCGATGATGCCAGGCATCAGCCATTAGAGCGGAAGAGTCTATTTTTTTAGCGCCCCAGCGGGTAAACCAAAACATGGCCTCCTTAATAATTATAGAAATTACCGCCGCCCAAAGAGCCAGGGAGCCGGGAGCGGCCAAATTACCATCTATGCCGACTTTAATTTTTTCTATCCCAGTCATGCCTATTTCCAAACCCACCATAGCCAGAACTGAGGCCAAAACTATGGCCGCCACACACTCTAAACGCTCGTGGCCATATTGATGCTCCGCATCGCTTTCCTTTTGGCTGGCGCTAAAGCCAAACATGACAATAAAGGTACTAAAGACATCGGACGCCGAATGTACGGCATCTGATATCATCGCTCCAGAATGGGCTAGGGAGCCGGCGACAAACTTGACAATGGATAAAATAAGGTTAACTATAATACTGACAACTGAAATTTGCATAACCAACTTTTTATCATTTTTAGCTGTTACGTCCATTTAAAAACTCCTTTTCTCCGCTGTCGTACCTTACCATAAAAAAAGGCACCGCGGGATGCTGTCCCACAGATGCCTCTGCTGCCATTCGGCCCGACTACATGGCTTCCGCCACTGCCTGATCAGTCAAATTTTGCTAAATAGTATTAATTTTACAGTTATACCGCGATTATAACCAAAGCCAAGCCTAGAGTCAAGGAATATCTTTGGATTTTTTGTACTTACCTTAACATTATTCTTTGCTGCCTTAGTATAGCCAACAGTTAACCTGGCCCGATAACTAGTGGTCAAGGCTTGTTGCCAACCGCCGATAATAGCTAAACTGAGAGGTGGCGGCTAGGACTTGCCGGAAACATCCCATTTGGGTATTACCCGGTAACCTAGGCAAAAAATAACCGTAGCTAGCCGCCCCATTAAATATTGCGCCATTGCGGGGGATAGAGGTTCTTTAAGGTGCCGCAACCATCGGACTTTACCCACCCTAGGGAAAAGCCGTCAACAGTTATAAGCCTGTAACCCTTGGGCGCATCGGCTTTAACAGTTAAACCCTTGAGATAATCCGTGGCCTCTTTGTCCTCAGAGCGCCAGTTTATAGGGTCTTGCACCTGGGACGCCCGCAGGGATAAGGCCCAAGGCTGGGATGGTATAAAACGGTCATTACGGATGTCACCCAGGTAAAGGCCGCGGCCCGCCAGCTTGAGGCCCTGGCAATCAGGCACCGTGGGAGCAGTGAGATAAAGGGCGTTTTTATGGCGTTGCACCAGGCCTTGGGGGTAGTTTACCCCGTTAGCCGTCAAAAAATTCTCGAAAGCAGCCACAGCTTGCTGCGAGTCCTCTTCCTTTAACCCCGTGTAAACCGGAGCCACACCCTTTTTGGCCAGGTGGGCTATAAAGTGCCCCTCTCCCTGGAGTCGGTGGGGCCAGAGCCGGACTGTGCCGGGTTGATTATCCACCCCCGGCGCAAAGCCATTAGTCAGGGGAATAGTTACGGGATAGAAATCACTGTGCTGACTGAGAAAATCAGAGATAATCGCCTCATTTTCCGCTACAGAGAAGGTGCAGGTAGAATAGACAAGCTCCCCGCCGGGTGCTGTCAGCTCAGCCGCTGCCGCTAATATTTCCCGCTGCCATTGGCTATAGGGGCGGTCCGGGCGGGCCAGATAATCCTTCAGCAACTTGGGGTCCTTACGAAACATACCTTGGCCGGAACAGGGTGCGTCAACCAAAACCCGGTGAAAGGCAGGACCAAAATGTTGACGCAGCCGTTGGGGAGTTTCATTGCTAACCGCCACGTTTGCTGTACCAAACCGTTCCATATTCCGCAGCAGGCCACGGCAACGGCTGTTGCTGACATCGTTCGCCAATAGAAACCCTGTGCCCGCTAAGAACTCTCCCAAACGGGTGGCCTTACCGCCGGGAGCAGCGCAGAGATCAAGTACCCAATGGCCTTTTTGGGGACGTAATATCTCCGCAGGAGCCATAGCGCTAGGCTCCTGTAGGTAAAATATGCCGCCATGATGGTATGGGTGCCTGGCCAACTCCGGGGAGGAGGTGTAAAAGCCCCAATCTGTCCAGGGAACCCTCTCTCCGCTCAGCGGCAACTTTTGCCAGGTTTGCTTATTGGCTTTAGCAGCGTTAAAACGCAGACCGCCATGGGGTTTTTGCCCCATGGCCGCCTGAAAGAGGGGGTATTCCCCCTGTAAAATATCTTCTAATTCCCGCTGTAATTCCTGGGGAAACTCCATATTAGGCCTCCGAAATACCTAAGATTCGCGCTACAGTTACCAGCATTTCACCACGATCTATGACGGTATTATGCCGAACTTCCTTTTTATCCAGCTCTAGTAAACCACGGTGGATGGGTACGCCGGTGGTTTGGGCTAAAGCTTCGGAAACGGCAAACTCACTGAGGGAGTCAGCGGAACCGGCCCCATTAATAGCCTCATAAACCGCCTTATTGAACTTATAGGGATGGGCTGTGGAATCCACTATGGCGGGAGCCACTTCAGACTGGGACTTTTTATACTCCTCCCAAGCGTGGACAGCCACGGCTGTATGGGTATCCATTAAATAATTGTAATCCCGATAAACCGAACCTATGGTAGCCAGGGTTTCCGACTCATCTGTCCAGTAACCGCACATTTCAGCTTGCATAGCCTGAAGGGCGGCGTCGGAGAGGGTATAACTGCCCTGAGTATTGAGTTGGCCAAAGAGCTTTGTTACCTCTGAAGCATCGCGACCGTTCATTTCAAAGACAAAGCGCTCAAAATTACTGGAGATGAGAATATCCATGGAGGGGCTTACGGTGCGGTAAAATTCCCGCTCTTTATTATATTCGCCGTTCTCCAGTACGTCGGTAAGAACCTTATTTTTATTGGAAGCGCAGATGAACTTGGCCACCGGTAAACCCATAATCTTGCTATAGTAGCCAGCTAAGATATTGCCAAAATTACCCGTGGGAACCACCACATTGACGGCTTCTCCCATTTTCACAACCCCGGCTTGCACCAATGCGCCATAGGCTTTGAAATAATACACTATTTGGGGTAACAATCTACCCCAGTTAATGGAGTTAGCCGAGGATAGGCGGTAATTATGCGCCGCCATTTGCTGGTTAAATTTGGCATTATTAAAAATAGCCTTTACTCCGGTCTGGCAATTATCAAAGTTGCCGTCCAAAGCCACAACCGAGGTGTTTTTACCGGTTGTAGTCACCATTTGCAACCGCTGTACCTCGCTGACCCCGCCGTTGGGATAAAAAACAATAATGCGGGTCTTATCAACATCAGCAAAGCCCTCTAAGGCGGCCTTGCCGGTATCCCCAGAGGTCGCGACTAAAATCACAACCTCCTTATCAGGCTCCTGCTTGGCCCGGGCTGCCGTCAGTAAATGGGGTAAGGCTTGGAGAGCCATGTCTTTAAAGGCAGCGGTTGGGCCGTGCCACAGTTCTAAAATATAGGTATCGTCATTGAGCTTATGGAGGGGCGCAATTTCTGGAACGTCAAAATTATCGCCATAGGCAGCTTGGACAATATCATCTATTTCCTCTTTGCTAAAATCATCCAAATAATAGCCAAAGATCTCCCGCGCCATATCCTGATAGGATAATTCGCCCAGGGCAGCCAAGAACTCCGGTCTGGCGGCAGGCACCGCCTCAGGCACGAAGAGGCCACCGTCGGGAGCAAGGCCGCTATAAATCGCTTTAGATGCACTGACGGGCTCTACCCCGCCTCTGGTACTAATATACATAATTAACCTCGATTTCTGGTGTTTATTTTAGATTAGCCGCCAAAGTAAAGCGAGCGTAATAAATAGGCCCCTTCTTGCTCTGGCGGTCCTCATATTCTGTAGTAATATTATCAAAATAGGGGCTGTTATGAAAATCCAAGCTCAATGCTGTTAAAGCAAAACCGTGGTTAGTCATTTCCGTAAGGGTGAATTCCATAAGCGATGAAACGTCGGTGCGGACTTGGATATCTCCAGTTGGTGATAGTATTTCCCGGTAGAGCTGTAAAAAATTCTCATGGGTAAGGCGGCGTTTGCCGTGTCGCTTTTTCGGCCAAGGATCGGAAAAATTCAGGTATATCCTGTCTACCTCTCCAGGGGCAAACCACTCTGTTAGTTGGCAAGCGTTACCTCGCAAAATAAATAAGTTGGGTCTTTCATTGCCAATACGGCAGGCTGCGTCATAAATTACCTCATTTTGCAGCTCTACAGCGACAAAATTCACCTCCGGCTGGGCAGTGGTCATGGCGTCCATAAACTTACCCCGCCCCATGCCAACCTCTAAATAAAGGAGCGGGCTGTTGTTGGCAAAGCGCTGGCGCCAGCCTCCTTTGGCAATGGTATTGCGGTCGATGATTAAGTCTGGAAAATTCACAAATTCCCGGTCAATGCCGGGCACCTTACGCAGCCGCATTATTCTTGGGGCCTCAATTCATCATCAATGCTCTGGTCCGCTTCTTCCAGCTTGGCATCGGTATAGGCCAGTTCCTTTTTGAGCTTATGGGCAATAGCGTCAGCCCAGAAACGGGTCTTATCCGCCATTTTCTTATACTTTTTCACATATTTATCTTTTCTGGCCCAGCGGTTTTCCGCGTTAACAGCTATGGTATTGAGTACATAGCGGATTTTCAACAGCTCATCTTCTGTAAGCTCCTGGTAATCCTGATTGAGTTTTTCCAGAACCTTATTATAATAGTCCTGAAACTCGGAAAATTCAATTTCACTATCCATTGCCAAATATTCTTTTAATTTCGTAACTATACTTTCCATGCCAGTCTCCTCTTAGCAAAAAATTCGTTGATTTTAGCAAAAATTCATTCCTTATAATTTACCAGATTTCCCGTTAAAAAGCAACCCCAAGCCCTGTTTTTAGCCTGGTTTTAGACTAAGAAACCTTGCCTGTACATTTCCCTATCCTATGTAACCATGTAATCCTGGGTTCAAAGCCGCATTTCCGCCCTAAAGCTGTAATATTCGCCGTTGGGGCAGAGTACCAGGTGATCCATCAACACTACCTTTACCCTTTCCAGAGCTATCTTGAGATCAGCGGTAAAAATAGTGTCCTCGGTGGAAGGCTTGGGAATATTGGTCAAGTGATTATGAGAAAAAATTACCTTAACAGCATCATACTTGAGAGCAATCGCCACCAGCTCCCTAATGCTGACCGGCGATTCCTCAGCGCTACCCAAACTCCATTTTTCTTCATGGATTAAGTTAAAATCGGAATCTAAACAAAGCAAAACCGTAATCTCATTTTTGGCCCCGTAAAATGCTGGCTCTAACCATTCCACTGTAGAACCTACGGAAAAAAGTCGTGTCCCCTCACCCTTACGCCTGCGCACATAGACCCGGAACAATGCGGGTAAGATGGACAAAAGCTGGGCTGTGCTGGGGCCAACACCTTTCACCGCCATTAAAGCGGCGGGATCAGCGTCAAAAACATTAGACAAGGTATGAAAGCTATTCAATAAATTGTGGGCTATTTCGTTGGTATCCCCTCTAGCATGAACGCTATAGAGGAGATATTCCAGTATTTCATGGTCTGCTAAACTTTCCAAGCCATGCTGTTCAATGCGGCGGCGCATACGTTCTCTGTGACCTTCGTGCATAATCATATCCTCTTTCTATATAGGGAAATTTTATCATATCACGAAAATAACCTCAACATAATATGTTGATTTTTTTCCGGCTTTTAACTATAATATTTATAGCTACAAGAGTTTCAGTTAATTGGGAGGAAATTATGAAAACCGTATTTATAGACAAGCTCACTTATACCTTTACCCCCGGCGATGTTCTGGAAAGAATGGGTATGCCCCGGGACCATAATTTCGGCGATACAATAGCCCAAGTAATGGCCCAGGCGGAGCCTATAGCAAAGCCCAAAGCATTTTTTATGGAAGTACCCATAGAGGACAGAACGGATAATTCCGTAACCCTAGCTGGGGAGACCTTTCACAGTACCGCTCTAGTCAAAAATTTCGCCGGATTAGATACCGTATACCCTTATCTGTGTACTTGCGGCCAAGAATTAGCCGATTACGCCGATTCTCTCACCGACATAATGGCCCAATACGCCTTTGACGCCATTATGGAGTTTTACCTCCGCAGCGCATCCCTAGCCATGACCGAAGCCCTAGCCAACTACTTGGATGAGGACGGCCTCACATCTTCGGTAAACCCCGGTTCCCTCGTGGATTGGTCCATTGAAGAACAAACCGGTATGTTTCGGATTTTTGGCGCCAATGCTGAACAGGCTGGGGTAAAATTGAGCGAAAGCTGTTTGATGTTCCCGGTAAAGAGCGTTTCTGGCATTCGCTATAGAACCAAAAAGGAATTTAAAAATTGCCAACTATGTCAAAGGGCCAATTGCCCCACCCGGGAAGCGGATTTTGACCAAGAATTTTTCCTAAAAACATTAAATACTTGAGATTATGGTCTTGACATTTAGGCTATTTTGTTAGATAATATCATTTACTGATAGCAGAAAGGGGTTATAGCTCAGTTGGTTAGAGCGCTACGTTGACATCGTAGAGGTCACTGGTTCGAATCCAGTTAACCCCACCATATTTATAGAGTGTTTAAATAAAATATATTGAATGCAATATTGATTTGTACCCCTATGTTTACCCCACTAAAATAGCTAATCGGCTATAATAGAACGACCGACAACCCAAATAAATTTATATAGTGTTTACACAAAATATATTGGATATAAAATATATTTTGACCACAATAAAATTACAATCGCTATTTAAAGCCTTGCTTATAAATAGCGATTTTTTGTTGCCATTTTTAGGAGTTATATTCCTGGAATTAAAGTTTGTACAGATTTTAGTTCTCAAAGCGCCGGTGAAATAAGTATTTTTTTAATTATGGGGGAACATAAGCTAATAAAGGAGGTAATACTATGATACAAGAAGATACTATTAGACTTTTACGAGAATGCAATGCCGGAGTTAAAATGGGAGTAAGCTCTATAGCGGAAATTGTGGACAAAACCCAAAACAAACAGTTCAGAGAGCTATTAACCAAGGCTCAAACAGAACATGAAAAGTTGGGCAATGAAACCAGAGAGCTTTTAAATAAATATCACGATGAAGGCAAGGAGCCGAATCCCCTGGCCAAGGGTATGTCATGGCTGAAAACCAATGTTATGTTATCCATGGAGGACAGCGACCAAACTGCCGCTGACTTAATGACCGACGGTTGTAATATGGGGGTTAAATCCCTGAGTAAATATTTAAATCAATATAAAGCTGCGGAGGAACAAGCCAAGGATATTGCTAAAAAGTTAATTAAACTGGAGGATAATTTGGCTAAGGATATCCGCTGCTACTTATAAAACCTAGAACAGCCAGTTGGAGTAATTTTTAAGCCCGGCGTAATAACAGCTAACGCTCCCGGAAACTGCTTTTTAACCGTTTATACCAAAAGCACGACAGATCGGCCATTAATTAACAGACCCCGCCCCTTACTTTCCAAGTAGCAGGTGCGGGGTTTTTCTCTCAGCAAAATTTGCTGCCAATAACCTTATTAGGTGGACTCTGCTACAAACTCAAAAGTAGCCCGCAAGGTTTTATTCCGGCAGTTCCCGCCATCTGTTAACATCATATCCTCCACATTTTTATAAGGATAGCTAAAGGGGTGATTATGATGACAGTAATTAAACATAACCCCAGCTTTATTACCATATTCCGCTCCAGGCTCCCAACTATACAAGATGTAACCCCGTTGCTTGTGGGAGTTAAAGGGATAACTGACAGCCCCCTTCAGGAACTGACCAGTGAAGTAATTCCCGCCAATCTAGGTTTCAACATTATCCGCCAGCAAACGGGGGGCCGGGCTACAGTAGGAAACGCCGTTTTTTTGGTAGAGCAGTTGGCCGGAAACCTGCCGCACAGAACCTGTGTTTTCTATGGTATAACCGTCCTGCCAGGGAGCGCTATCCCCAGACCAGGCAAGGTAAACCAGGGTATACAAAACACCGCCTTGTCCCTGAGCAGAGATCAGATCAACCTGTAAATGGGGTTCCTGGGGCTTTAAGGCCAAGGTACCACCCTGCCTTACCTCCTGGTGACTAGCAAAATCAAAATAATAGGTTTCCCGACCTATATATTCTTGGCCCGCCAGAAAAGCCAGGTCAGCATCGGCTAAATCCTGAACTATAGCGCCGGGAAAGCCCTGCTCTTGTAATTCTGCCCTGACCGAGGGCTGGGCGGCGGAACTTACCGGCTGGGCGGCCAGGCTCAGGTGTTGGCCGGGCACACAGCACAGGGCCGCTGTTAACAAACAAGCCAGGAGATAAACCGCCACAGTAACGCCGGTGTTGGCCCGCACTGAGGCGTTAACCAGGCGATAACCAGCTTCCTCTAGACTGTCGCATACTCTATATAAGGCAACCGCGATAAAGGCCAGGGAAGCCACCAGGATAACCAAGCCAATTAAGCCGATAGACAGACTAATCAGCCCCCAGAGCATGATAACAACATACCAAATTATAGCCCAAAGTAAGGGATCCCCTTGGGGCTTAGGCGGACTCACCGCTAAAACCAGGCCCAGCCCCTGCCGGAAGGCCAACAACAAAAAAAGTCGCAAGCAAAAGACTATGATACCAAAAATAGTTCGCCAAGGCTCCAAAGAGCCCAGGGGAGTAGCAGCTAGGCCTAAATAGGCTATTTGCACAATTGCGCCCGCAAGCGCTAAAAACCAGGCTAGCCGAAACCAACGGTTTACCTGACGCAGACTACGAAAACCAACGTATAATAAAATTATCCCTACAGTAGGGATGATATATTCCCAGGGTAAAGGCGGTATGTTGATGCTAAAGACCGTGAGAATTATACCCCAGATAATTTGTAAAATAGGCCGCCGCCAAGGGTTGATTTTGCCAATTTCCCGCTCTGGCGGGTTGACTTTTGAGAGATGTTCCACAAGTAAATTATCCAATTTTTCCTTATCAGTGCAGCTCATAGCAAGTCACCTCCCAGCAGCCGTTGGATTTTTTGGCGCAAACGATACAGCCTGCCCTCTACAGCCCGTTGAGTTAAGTTCAGCTCAGCGGCTATTTGGGCAGTTGATTGGCAATAATAATATTTACGGTAAAAGAGTTGTAACTCCCGCTTGGTTAACGACGCTATTGCCCGGTCCAGAGCGGCCTCCCTCTCTTGGCGCAGCAGCTCATCTTCCGGCAGGTATGAGTCCGAGGTCAAATTATAATTTAGACTGCCAACCACTAAATTCTTTTTCTTAGCCACATTCAAGGCCGTATTACGGCACACCACTGTCAGCCAAGTGGTAAATTGGGCCTTGGTGCTATCATAACTAGCCGCATTACGCCAGACGCTAAAATAAATATCGTTTATACACTCCGCCGCGTCCTCCTCATTGGTCAGTATGCTTTTGACTATATAATTTATCCTGGCGCCAAACTCCTGTTTTAAGAGGACTAAGCCGCCTTCGTCATTGGCCAGGAGCATTCTAAGTATCTGTTCTACCACGGACTCACCTCCCCTCTATACTTAATTATACAACAGAAAGGAAAAAAACCCACGCTAATTGGCCTAAATTTTTTAGCCAAGACCAAAAACACAAAAACGCTGGCAGCTATTTTAGATTGATAAATGGCCAATCTTTAAGCTTTACCAGCGTCTCTTTATTTAATTTGTCGTTAAAAGCAGGTAAACAGGGTAATTTATTCTCCATACCGCTTTAGCAACGGGCTGGGGAATCCTTCACTTGCGGGCTTGCTTGACAAGCTGATGAGCGTAAACAGAGGCCGAGGCTACCAAAATACCCTGGACAATGGCGATAAACAAGGCTTTTAGAACGTCGTGCCAGTTGCCGCAGGGGCAAGTGGCAAAGGTCCAAAGGGCAGCTAAAAATATGCCGATAGCCCCCAAAACCAGGGGAATATATTTATCGTTGATTTTACGGCTGCGCTTTAAACCCGTGCCAATATAGCATAAAACCGGGATAAGCACTAGCAGCTTAGGGTTAATATAGTTGGTTATAGCGGTGGGGTCCATGTATTGACCTCCTAGGCTTTTTACCATTATATGCAGGATAGGCAGGCAAATGCTTGTACCTAAAAAAACCTACGCCCCTTTTATTGGTTGACAATGGTCAAAGCTTGGGCTGAACCTAAAAACTAAGGCCCGCCGGTTAAAGCCAGCGGGCCTAAATTAAGCTTGGTCAGGTTCTGCGGCAGTCAATAAGCCAGGCACTGATAATCCCCAAACCCGCAGCCGGGGCTACCGGGCCAGAGGCTCGGTATTTAGAATCCTTAAAGGTTATAGGGAGAGTAAGGAGGCAAAACTTAGGCTTCGTCCTCATTGTCCTCCTTGAGGGCAAAACGGTGAGTGACTGCCACTGTTTCATCGTAGCAAGTAAATATTTCAGCTACATATTCCTTATTGGGACGGGGAGTAATAAGGGAAACCAGGGGCACCACAAAGAAGGAGGAAACTATAGCCAAGGCGCCGCCGGCAATGGGGGTGGTAAATTCCAGGAAGAAGTTGGCCACCGTTATCCCTACCCCTACGACAAAGCTAGCCCAAACCGAGGCTTTAGTCGCTTTTTTCCAAAACAGGCCGTAAAGAAAGGGGCCGAGGAAGGCGCCGGCTAAGGCCCCCCAGGAAATAGACATTAAGGTAGTAATCAGATTATTGGGGTTAAGGGCAATTATAACGGAGAGGAGAATAAAAGCGCCGCATAAAGCCTTAATAATTAGCACCTGGGTTTTAGGTCTCATATCCTTGAAGAATAGACCCTTTAAAAAGTCCAGGGTAAAGGTGGAGCTGGAGGTTATAACCAAGGAGGAAAGAGTAGACATAGATGCTGACAGCACCAGGATAAGAACTACGCCGATTAGTAAATCGGGCAAAGCGTTAGCCAGCATGGTGGGTACAACCTCGTCATAAACCGGCGCGCCGCCGCTGGGATAGTAAAGACGGCCAAAGGAGCCGATAAAATAGCTGCCGCCGGCGATTATCAGGGCGAAAACTGTGGAAATTATGGTGCCGGTATGTATGGCTTTTTCATTTTTAATAGTATAAAACTTATGCACCATTTGGGGTAAGCCCCAAGTACCTAAGCTGGTGAGAATAACCACGCTTAAAAGACCCAAGGGGTCGGGACCAAAGATGGAAACAAAGGGGCCTGCCAAGCCAGGGGCAGCCTCGGCCTCAAATTGGGAAAGCTGGCCTAAAGCGGACATAAAGCCCCCCTTGCCATCTAACACGCAGTAAATAACCAAGGAGATGCCTATAACCATGATAATACCTTGAATTAGGTCGTTTAAGGCGGTAGCCACATAGCCGCCGGCAATAACATAAATGGCGGTAAGAACCGCAATGCCGATAATACAATAATTAAAGCTGATGCCAAAGGAGAGGGCAAACAGACCGGATAAGCCCTTGTATACTGAAGCTGAATATGGCACGAGGAAAATAAAGATGACGATTGAAGCTACAATCTTTAAAGCTTTGCTGTTATAGCGTTTACTAAAAAAATCAGGCATTGTAGCGGCTTCCAGATGCTTGGTCATAACTCTGGTACGCCTGCCCAACAGATTCCAGGCCAGCAAGCTACCAATGATAGCGTTGCCAATACCAATCCACAGTACGGACACGCCATAGTTCCAGCCAAACTGACCAGCGTACCCCACAAATACCACTGAGGAGAAATAAGACGTGCCATAGGCAAAGGCGGTAAGCCAAGGGCCGACGCTACGGTTACCTAAAACAAAATCGCCCACATTGCCGGAGCGCTTGCGGCAGTACAGACCGACAAAGACGGTAACCGCCACAAAGATAACAATCATAAGTAATTTTTGCCACATTGTTCTTTTCTTCCTTTTCCCTAATATTTTCCGGGCCAGGCCATAAAAAAACCCGCCCTTGTTTAAAAGGACGAGACAAAATCCCGTGGTACCACCTTTTTTCTTCTTTACCTCACGGCAAAAAACTCTTTAAGTACAGCCCCGGCCTCAAGCCAAGGCGATACCCCTAACGCTGTAACGGGCGTACCCGGCATTGCCTACTGTTAGTTCAGAACGCAGCTCTGGAGATGTATTGGGCTTTAGCCCACCCTATTGCCTTGCACCGACCGGCAACTCTCTGGAGGGTAAAACTAAGGCTTACTTGTTCCCCGTCATGGCTTTTAATAACAGAAATTATGATAACACCGCTAATTTACCTTTGTCAACCCATTTACGAGAAGTTTTTTGCGACTAGGAAAATAAAGTTATTTACCTGGCTAAGAAAAATACTGAACCTAAAAATAGTCCTAATTAACTTTGATGTCCTAAATGATAGCCCTAAGGTATACACCTGGCGCATCTCCATAAAAGCCTTGGAACCAGGGAACAACAACCGCCCAAGCCATACTAGGGCGCTTGGGCGGTTGTTTTTACACCTCTTTGGTGTCGCTTAATTGAAGCTGACGATGCTCGGAGGTTGCTAGTTCCCAGAGGAAATACCTTTACTTGTTCCCCCGGGGTACAATGGGTACTTGCAACTCAGTCAACCAGTCATCTTCCTGAGCCTGGTTCCAAACGCCGTCTATATAGCTTTCTCGCGGGCGTTCCAAAGCTTGATAGCCGTTTTCCTCCAACCACTGGAAAATATAAGCGTAAGCCTGGGGCAACTGGCTATAGCTGCCCTTGTGCATTACGGAAACAGCTTTAACCGCTGGTAGCTCCTTAAAGTGGATACCGTCAAAATCCGGCATAAGCTTTGTTACAGCCTCACAGTATTCCACCTGAATATCCTTGTCCCGGTACTCGCCGTCTAAATAAGTAATGAAGCAATATTCCGGTACGGCGCATTTTAAAGTCGGATACTTTTCGCCAATTTGGCGACCTAAGTCTGGCAGCACTTCATTTAAAACCGCAAAATTAGCCACTGTAAACCTTTTGGTGTAGACTATGCAACTGGGCAACTCCTTAATAACAGCTTGATAGTTCATAAAACTACTTTCTCCTGTAAAATAAAGTCCAGTGAGGAGAGCTGGGCCTGAGCTAAGCTGATTGTCTCTAAAATTTCCTGTCTGCGACGGTACAAAATAGCTTTATTGGGTCCACCGTCTAGGGCGTCCTTGATATCATCAATAGACAGACCAAGCTGGCGCAGGCTTTGTATGGCATGAATACGCAAAAGCTGCTTGGTGGTATAGAGGCGGTAGCCGGTAAATTTATCAATACCCGCCGGCTTTAACAGCCCAATATCATCATAATAGCGCAAGGTTTTTACAGTGGTTTTGGCCATTTGGGAAAATTCGCCAATGAAAAACACTTCAGTCCCTCCCTTCCTCTGCCAGCATTTTAAAGCCTCCCCTAACAGGAAAGTCAAGGGGTTTTTTAAACTTTACTTTAACCCGCCCCAATTCAGTTGCCAGGGAAGCAAGGGCCGGTTAGGTTGGTTAAAGTCCCAAGGCCGCCCGCCACTGAGCTTCTTTAAAGCCGGGTAGCACAAAATCTTTCCCAATTAACAAGGGACGTTTCACCAGCATACCATCGCTAGCCAAAATTTCAAGCTGTTCTTCCCGGGACATAGTGGCCAGCTTGTCCTTTAGGTTCAACTCCCGGTACTTCATACCAGAGGTATTAAAAAATTTTTTCATCTCCAGGCCAGATAGGCTTTGCCAGGCCGCCAACTCCTCTAACTGGGGATTATCAGTCACAATATGGCGGCTCACATACTCCACCCCATGTTCGTCCAAAAACTTTTGCGCCTTTTGACAAGTGGAGCACTTAGGGTAACAAATAAACAACAGCATGGCTATGACCTCCTAAATAACTTAATAATTATAGCCTCAAATAATAGCCCCTAGCTTAGCAGCTAGTAATAATCCTCCTGAGGACGGGAAAAAATTGTCCCTTCCCCGTCCAGAGGCTGGAAACAGGCTAAAGGCCTTACAAGCAAGTAAATTACATTAAATTAGTATCCTTGAGCTGGTTCTCATAAAACTCATTAAATTTAAGCAAGGGCTTACGCAGGAACAAACCTAAAACCAAGGCAAAGGGCACAAAGGCTAAAAGCTTAAGTAAATCCAAAACATAGGTATAGCCGTATAAGCCCGCCACCGCCTCACGCAAGGCGCTGATGCCATAGGTAAAGGGTAGGAAGGGAGCGACGCCCTGGAAAAATGAGGGTATGACCTCAATGGGGAAGGTGCCGCCGGTACCGGCTATTTGAATCACTAAAAGAATAACGCAGAGGGCCTTGCCAATATCATTAAAGGAAACCGTGAGGGTATAAATGATAAAAGTATAAACCAAGGCTGAAACCCAGCCCGCTAATAAAAAGAGCAAGGGGTGGGCGCATTGAATTTCCAAAAAGAGCAGATCCCCTAAGCAAATTATTGTAGCCTGGACAAAGCTAATGGTGAGAAACAACAGGCTGCGGCCAAGATAAGCGGTGGCCGGCCCAAAATTTTGCAACTTTTTATCTGGCCGCACCCTGGTTTTGAGCAGGGCGGCCATAACTATACCACCAACCCAAAAGGCCAAGGTGGAGTAAAATGGCGTCATAGCGGAGCCATAATTTTCCACCGGATACAGCGCCGTGGTCTCAATATCCACAGGCTCCGCCATAAAGGCGCCTAAAGCTTGGGGATTCTTCAACACAGTATCTAACAACATGGCAAAACGGTTATCCGCCGCTAATTGTTCCAATTTCTCCCGGTCTTGGGCCAAGATATCCCGCCCCTGGGTTATCAGGCTCTGAGCGGCGGCCAGCCCCTGGGACATGGAGCTTAACGCGTCCATGGCGCTGCCGAGAGCCGCGTCAACCTGTGGTATGCCCTGGCCCAAGGTGGCAAAGGTGGTGTTCAAGGTATTGATGTCATTAACCACCTCGTTAACAGCCTTATCTATATTAGCCTTTACCGTATTATTATAGGCGTTTTCACCCTGGGACATACCATCTCCGGCCTTGGCCAGGGCATTATTTATTGCCTCCCGGTCCGCCGCCGCCAAGCTGTTGCCCTGAGCCAGGTCAGAACCGGCATTATTCAAGGCGTCGTTCAGGGATTTTAGGGCCTGGTTGGCGCTTTCTACCCCCGCCACGG
The DNA here is from genome assembly GCA_019415505.1 of Peptococcaceae bacterium. Lineage (GTDB taxonomy): Bacteria > Bacillota > Dehalobacteriia > UBA7702 > UBA7702 > Cryptoclostridium. The sequence goes on from DXZC01000030.1 coordinate 16,446, forward strand.
CAGTGGTTACATCAACCCCCATTTCCTGGCCTAAATTCTGCAACAGGGAAATAAGGTTATCATTAACGCCAATAACAGCCTGAACCTGAGCGGCAGCGTCACTCAAGCTCTGTTGGGCGCCGGGGACGTTGCTATCTAAATCATCCCAGGCCTGGTTGGCTAGAGCCGCGGCATTGGCCAAAACCGTCTGGTTAGCCGCTAACAATTCGCTGATTAAAGACGTAAGCCCAGCCACGGACTTTTCCGTATAGTCAATGGCGGATAAAGCTGATTTACCCAAGGTTTGGGCATTATCCGTGGCTACCTGTAAGCCGGGAAGCAAATTCCTGTTGCTTTCCAGCACCGCGGTAACTGCGGTACCGGTGCTGTTAAAGGCTTCTATTGATTGGTCAAAGGCGGCTAACGCCTGATCCATTTGCTCCATGCGAGCTAACAGGTTATTCATTACCTGGCTTTGGGTAGTTTGGGCCTCGTTACCAGCGGATTCCAGCAGGTCGGCCACAGCCGTGGTCACAGTGTCAATAAACTGGGAATTGACCTGCTCGCGAATGGCCTCTATCCCCTTATCCGTAATTTTAGGGGCAATAGCGTTTTTCTTTTCGTTAACATAATACTTAATTTGGGGGCGCTGTAAATCATCGCTAATAATACTGGCGAGGTCGGCGCTAAAAGTGGGAGAAATAACCACGGCAGCGTAATATTGACCGTCCTTTACGCCCTTGATTGCTTCCTGGCTGCTTTTCATAAAGGTCCAGCCCATATCCTTGTTGGCCTGAAGATTCTTGGTTATTTCCTCCCCGAGGTTTATTGACACATTATCCAGGGTATAGCCCTGATCCTCATTAACTACGGCGACCTTAATACCCTCGGTTTTACCGTAGGGGTCCCAGTTAGCGGCAATGTTAAACCAAGCGTATAAGGCGGGAATCACGCTGATACCCATAATTACCACAATAGCCACAATGTTATGGCTCAACCTATGTAAATCCCCGGTATATATTTGCCCTACTTTTTTTAATTGACGTAAAAAATCATGACCAGTCATCTGTCTTTATTATCCCCCCTCTTCTCCGGCGGCACTTGGCAGTTGCCAACTTCGCCCCTTTTTGCCGATTCTTCAGCCTCTTTAACTAAATCCAACCCCAGGAGGTTGCGGTAGCGGTAATTCTTAAATTCTTCATAAATCAGAAAAGCGGCTATGGCAATGAGGGAAATAATCCAGAGTACGAGAAAAATTATCTTAGATTCCAGGCTGAACATCAGCACCAAAAAAATCATGGGTATAATTAAGATGCTGGCCAAGCCTGCCTTAATATAAGTGGGCCGGCGCTGGGTATAAGCCTGATATTCCGCTAAAATTAGGCGGTAGACCCGCTCCTTTTGCGCTTCAATATTTAAAGCCGGTGGGCAGGAAGAATCAAGATCCCCCTGTTCCCGGCTGGGTGAGCTATTTTGTTGCCAACTCGTCAATAGTGACGCCTCCCTAAGCTTAATTATTTTGGCTGAAAAAATTAAGGCAAAATTAAATCTTATTTTATCATACTCCACCTGTAAAGTAAAACTCTTTCCCAGCTTTGGGGAATCACGCTTCTGCGCCAGGGCGCAAACCCAGCCCCAGCCAGGCAACCTACAGCAGGACCCAGCGGTGACTGAGCGGAAGTTGATTTTCCGAATAATGTCAGATTTTGCCAGGTTCTGCATATACTGGTCAGAGGAAGCAAAAATTTCGGAGGTGAAGGCGTGATAATTTTATTTCGCCGCCGCAGGAAGCTGGAAATAATTTGTTTGCTGGGCCAGGACTTCTGCGGCTATGTGGGGAACCGGGTATTTCCCAAACCCCTAACGGCAGAGGAGGAAAAGGAGGCGGCCCAAAAGTGTCGGGCTGGGGATAAGGAGGCCAGAAATCTCCTGATTGAGCATAATCTCCGCCTGGTAGCCCATGTA
>DXZC01000031.1 GCA_019415505.1 Peptococcaceae bacterium
CCACCAGAAATAAGCCGCACACCGCCGTAACCAGGGCAAGGAACCGAGGTAGGGACAGTTTCTCCCTTAAAACCAGCGGTGATAAAAGCACCACAAAAACCGGGGCAAAATAATAGCTCAAGGTGGCGTTGGCAATGGTGGTGTATTTATAAGCTTGAAAGAGAAATATCCAGTTCAAGCCAATAGCAGCGCCGGAAAGGGCAAGGACCCAAAGGTTCTTTTTAATGCCCGGCCAATTCAAGGGCTTTTTCAACGCCAGGGTGGCGGCTATTAAAAACAAGCTGCCTAAAAAGCCCCGGTAAAGGGCTATAGCGCCGGAGGAGAGGTCTATAAACTTAACAAACAGGCCAATGCTGCCAAAGAGGGTCATGGCGCAGATTAACATTACTTTGGCCTTCATTTGACCCACCTAGCCACCCGCGCCTTAATCTCCTCGCCCAGGTCAACCCTAAAGTCTTGACCCCCAAAGGTCAAGGTAAAGGTTAAATCCGCGGCAAAGTCCCGCCCCAAGGCGGCAAGCCGGTCTAAATCCAGGGGGCTGATATCCCAGGCGAGAATTCTTTGCATTTCCTCATCCAGGACATTAAAGCAACCGTAAAGGGCGTTGGCATAATCCTGGCACAGCTCCGCCGCCGCCTCAGCCGAGGCCAGGGACTGCTGGGATTCCGCCCAAGAAGCCCGGAGCTTATCCCGGTTATAGGTGAATACTTTGAGCAGGGAGTCCACCCCCTGGGAGGTAAACCGGGGTAAAAAATCTTTAAAATGAAAGGAGGCCAGTATTTTCTCGGTAATCTCGTCAGCGTTGACAATGCGGCCCACAAAATTAACGCGCAGGGAAAACAGTTCCGTTTCATGGTAGAGGGCAAAAAACATCTGCTTACCGCCGAGGGTGGGAAGATCAAAGCGGCAAACAGCTTCGCCGTCTACCACCGCGTCAAACAGCATCATGCCCTTGGTGCGCAAAACAGAATTTTTCAGCTCCTCTTTATGGGCCTCTGGCGATAACAGCACCAAAGGCTCGGCCTTTACCGTTACTTGCAGGGGAGTTGTCTGAAAATCCGTCAGGTAACAGGCTACAGTAAAGTCAGCCATATTATAATCCACAGTATAACCGGCAGGCACCGTCATGGTAAAAAATTCTGTTTCCACCCTTTGGCCCCGGCCAAACTCTATAGTTTCCGGCTGTTTATCAGTATCATAAGATTTTAAAAGAGACTCTAACTCCGAAAAGTCCATGTTGCTTGCCATTTTTCTTATCCTCGCTCTATCCTGTTGGGAAAGTTTAGGCTACCACCAGAGACGCTGGAAAAGCCCCGGCAACCTAATAATGATTAATATAATATTATAGCACAGAGAGGTCTATAAAAAAAGATACCAGCAAAATTTTATGGGTCCGGCGGGAGTTTAAAACAGCAAAGAAGTATTGCCCAATAAAACCTTATTATACCCAAGGGAAAAATCCCCAATTCTCTACCTAAGAGTCAATGCTTTACTCAAGGGTCACCTTACAGCCTAAAAAGCAAGGCTTATCTTACTCACACAGCAGCTTAGCATGAGGAAAACTGTGGATTAAAGGCCCATAAAAGCCCCTTGCCCTGCCCAGAATATCTTAAATATTTATCTTCCCCATATGAGTCTCCAATATTTCTCTTAAAATATTTCTTAGCTGCCCAGTACCTTAAGTTTTTCTCCCCGATTCAGCGCATTTCTTTGCTCCATAGAAACTTGAACATCTCTCTAGCGCTTGGAGCCTTAAGCAATTATCTGCTACTTGAACCATAAACATTTATCTACTAGGCAGTTTTTTTAATATTTCTCAAAAAGGCATTTTTGCTATAACCCGTTGCCCCCATGCCTAGCGGCTGGTTTTTGGGCCACCCCCCACTGTGGAGGTTGCGGCACAGACAAAAGAAAATTAAATCCCGGCCTGAAACTCAGACCGGGATTACAATTTTAGTTAATTTCTGGTCGATTACATGAACAAGGGGGCAAATACCAAGGCCACGATGGTCATTAATTTCATCAGAATGTTCAAGGAAGGACCGGAGGTATCCTTGAAGGGGTCGCCCACAGTATCACCGTTGACAGCAGCAGCATGGGCGTCGGAACCTTTACCGCCGTGTACACCGCTTTCAATGTACTTCTTAGCGTTATCCCAAGCGCCGCCGGCATTGGCCATCATTACAGCCAAGAGGAAACCGGAAACCAGGGAACCAGCCAGCAGACCGCCTAAAGCTTCCTTACCCAAACCGGGGCAGAGGCCAACAAACAGGGGTGCGGCTACAGCCAAAAGGCCGGGGATAATCATTTCCTTCAGCGCGGCGCTGGTGCTAATGCTCACGCATCTGGCGTAATCAGGACGGCCAGTACCTTCCATAATACCAGGGATAGTTTTGAACTGACGGCGCACTTCCTCAATCATTTGCTGGGCAGCGCGTCCCACAGCGTTCATGGTCAAAGCGGAGAACAAGAAGGGCAGCATACCGCCGAGGAATAAGCCGGCCACAACTTTAGGTGAAAGTACGTTAATTGTTTCCAGGCCCACAGCTTGGGTATAAGCTGAGAACAGGGATAGAGCAGTAAGAGCAGCGGAACCAATGGCAAAACCTTTGCCTATGGCAGCTGTAGTGTTACCAACGGAGTCCAAAGCGTCGGTTATTTCCCGCACATGGGGATCCAAGCCGGACATTTCCGCTATACCGCCAGCATTGTCAGCAATGGGGCCGTAAGCGTCAACAGCCACAATAATACCGGTAGTGGAAAGCATACCAACAGCGGCCAAGGCGATACCGTAAAGACCGGCAAACTGATAGGAAACCAAAATAGCGATAACAATTACGATAATGGGCAAAGCTGTGGAAATCATACCAGTAGCCACACCGGAAATAATGTTAGTAGCTGTACCGGTTTCGCAGGATTCAGCTATTTTCTTAACGGGTTTATAATCAAAGGAAGTATAATACTCAGTTAATTTACCAATGAGGAAACCAGCAACCAGGCCGGCAGCAACAGCAATGAATACGCCCAAGGAGAAGCTCACGGGGAAACCTTCAATATCGGGGAGCAATTTGGTCACAAAGAAAGCGGCGATAACCGAAAGCACCATAGCCACACTGCTACCGGTATTTAAGGCCTTCTGAGCATTGGCGTTTTCACCAGTGCGCACAAAGAAGGTGCCGATAATAGAAGCGAGAACACCGGTGGCCGCCACGAGAATAGGCACCACAACCCCGGCTACGCTATTGATTTCCGTAAAGATAGGTAAGGCGGCGCCTAAGGCAATAGCCGCGATTATTGAGCCGCAGAAGGATTCAAATAAGTCGGAACCCATACCGGCCACGTCCCCAACATTATCGCCAACATTGTCGGCAATAACAGCGGGGTTACGGGGATCGTCTTCGGGGATACCAGCTTCAACCTTACCAACTAAGTCAGCGCCAACGTCGGCGGCTTTGGTATAAATACCGCCGCCCACACGGCCGAACAACGCCACAGAGGAAGCCCCCAAGGCAAAACCGTTAATAACAGAAGCCCTGATGTTTTCGGGCATATCGGGGAAGCAGATATAAAAGATAAAGAGAACAATACCAAGACCAAGAAGGCCCAGGCCCACCACGGACATACCCATTACCGCACCGCCGGAAAAAGCCACGCCCAAAGCGGCGTTAGTGCCTCTCTGCGCCGCGTTAGCAGTTCTAACATTGGCTTTTGTGGCAATACGCATACCGATATTACCGGCTAAAATGGAGCACAGGGCGCCGATAACATAAGGCAACGCCGTCCAGGGATTCAGGGAACCCTCCGCTGAGGTGGCCAAACCCGCCACCATAATAAGGGCGGCTAAAGCGATAATGACAATAGCTAAAACTTTGTACTCACGGGAGAGAAATGCCATAGCGCCTTCATGAATAGCGCTGGAAATCTCTACCATTTTTTCAGTACCCGGTTGTTCTTTAGTAACTCTTCTGGAGAGGTACACAGCAAATAACAGCGCTAATACCCCTACCGCCAGAGAGCACCAAACTACGGTACTGGTAGTGAAAAAACCTTCCATTTTTTCATAACCTCCTATTAGTATTAAATTTTATAAATATAAATAAAAACCAAGTTCAAAAACGTAAGCTCAATCAAAGAATAAGGCCAATACCAGGGTAATGATGAAAAACGCGGCAGCTAAATAGCCGGAAACCTTAGCCAGAAACTCATCCAAACCCTTTTTCTTGCCGAAAAATTGTTCAGACGCCCCGCCGATGCTGCCAGATATGCCCGCGCTACGACTGGATTGCATGAGTACAGCGGCAATAAGCGCCAGGCAAACCAGAAAATCTAACACCAATAAAATAACTTGTAAAACGCCCATATAATGTCACCTCCAAAATTGCAACAGCAATATTTTACCATAGGAGAATAATAAATACAACAAAAAATATAACCTTAGCGCAAATAATTGCATGAATTTCCCACAAAAACAAAGTTTTTACACCTTGTCTATAACCCGGCAAACCCCGAACCTACCAGGGTAAAGAACCTGGTCGCGATTCGAGGCCACCGTTTCCTTTTATTTTTCCAATTATTTTAGATTATAGAATACATCCAGACCTTTATAAATGGCCACATCGTCCAACTCTTCTTCAATGCGGAGGAGTTGGTTGTATTTGGCAATGCGGTCTGTACGGCAAGGCGCGCCGGTCTTAATTTGTCCGGCGTTAACAGCTACTGCCAGGTCGGCAATGGTAGAGTCCTCGCTTTCACCGGAGCGGTGGGAGACCACGGCAGTATAGCCCCCGCGTTTAGCCATTTCAATGGCGTCCAATGTTTCGGTGAGAGTGCCGATTTGGTTTACCTTGATTAAAATTGAGTTCGCGGTATCCTCGGCAATACCCTTAGCCAGCCTTTGGGGGTTGGTGACAAAAAGGTCGTCCCCTACTATTTGTATTTTTTGGCCCAATTTTTCCGTCATCAGCTTCCAACTGGCCCAATCATCCTCAGCTAAACCGTCCTCAATGGATATGATGGGATATTTCTGGCAGAGATATTCGTAATATGCCACCATTTCTTCGCCGGTTTTGGCTTTATTTTCCCCGGCTAAATGATATTTATTGTCCTGATATATTTCCGAAGCCGCCACGTCCAGGGCCAAACGCACGTCAACACCGGGTTTATAACCGGCCTTTTCAATGGCTGCCACGATAACCGCCAGGGCCTCCTCATTGGTGTCCAGATTAGGAGCAAAGCCCCCTTCATCTCCTACGCCGGAGAGCAAGCCTTTGGCCTTGAGAACTTTTTTCAGGTTATGGTAAATTTCCGTACCCATCCGCAAGGCTTCACTAAAGGAGCCAGCGCCAACAGGCATAATCATAAACTCTTGAATATCCACATTATTATCGGCGTGTTTGCCGCCGTTGAGAATATTCATCATCGGCACAGGCAGTTCCTTGGCGTTTACGCCGCCGATGTATTGATAAAGGGGCAAGCCCACATATTCCGCCGCCGCCTTAGCCGCCGCTAAAGAGACGCCGAGAATGGCGTTAGCTCCCAATTTACCCTTATTGGCAGTGCCGTCCAGCTCAATTAATGCTTTGTCTAAGCCGGTTTGATCCAAGGCGCTGCGGCCAATTACCGCTGGAGCTATAATTGTGTGGACATTGGCTACAGCGTTTAAAGTGCCCTTACCAAGATAGCGGCTCTTGTCGCCGTCTCTCAGTTCTACAGCCTCATGGGCGCCGGTAGAAGCGCCGGAGGGGATTATAACCCGGCCCATGGTACCGTCTTCCAAAAATACTTCCACTTCCACAGTGGGGTTGCCGCGGGAGTCCAATACTTCTCTGGCATTGACGTCAACGATAATAGACATTTTTCCACCTCTTAAATTTTATAAATTAAATTAATTAATAATATTAGCTGGCTGTTAGGTTAGTCTTTTGTTTAAAACTAGCCTGTAAAATAGATTTAAGTTAGGAGCTGAACAATACTGCTGCCGGTCATTTCCGCCGGCTTTTCTTCACCCATTAAATATAACAGGGTTGGCGCTATATCGCAGAGGGCGCCCCCCTCCCGGCCCTTAAATTGCCGTTGGCTGACTAATATATAGGGCACCGGATTATTGGTATGGGCAGTCCAAGCGCCCCCCTGGTCGTCATACATTCGCTCCGCGTTGCCGTGGTCGCCGGTAATAAATACCTCGCCGCCCACGGATAGCATAGCGTCTACCACCTGTTGCAGGCATTGATCCACAAAATTTACCGCTTTAATCACAGCCTCAAGGTTGCCGGTATGCCCCACCATATCGGGGTTAGCAAAGTTTAAAATAATAACATCGTATTTTTCGGAAGCAATCTCTTTAATTACCGCCTCGGTTACAGCCTTGGCGCTCATTTCCGGCTGTTGGTCATAGGACGCTACCTGGGGGGAGGGAATCAGGATTCTGTCCTCACCGGGGTTAGGCGGCTCTATTTGACCGTTAAAGAAAAATGTAACATGAGCGTATTTTTCCGTTTCCGCGATTCGCAGCTGGGTTTTACCTAATTGCCCCAGATATGAACCTAAATCATTGATAATCTTTTCCTTGGGAAAAGCAATGGGCACATCGTAAGCCGCGTCGCATTGGGTAAAACAAACGTAATGGGTGGCCGGACAGACCTTCCGGGTCCAGCCGGGGAAGTCCGGGTCTTTAAAGGCCCACATAAGCTCTCTAGCCCGGTCAGTGCGGAAATTATAAAATATTATAGCGTCCCCTGGGGCCACAACCCCCGCCTCGTTGATAATTAGGGGCTTAACAAATTCGTCGGTAACACCTTGGGCGTAGGAAGCCTCCAGACCCTGGCGGTAATCGGCGCATTTAGCGCCTTGGCCCAAGGTAAGGGCATCATAGGCAATTTCCAAGCGTTCCCAGCGTTTATCCCGGTCCATGGCATAATAACGCCCCATAATCGTGGCGATTTGGCCAACCCCCTTAGCGTTCATGGCTTCCTGCAATTTATCGAGATAAGTCAGAGCGGAAGTGGGCAGAACATCGCGGCCATCTAAAAAGCAGTGAACGTAAACCTTTTTCAGTCCCTTACCGCGGGCTAGCTCTAACAAGGCCAACAGGTGATCAATGTGGCTGTGTACGCCACCGTCAGAGAGTAATCCCATAAGATGCAGGGCCTTATTTTCTTGGCGGCAATAATCTACCGCCTCGTTCAACACCGGATTTTTGAAAAAGTCACCGTTTTCCACATCTCTAGTTATCCGGGTTAACTCCTGGTAAACCACTCTCCCTGCCCCCATGTTCAGGTGGCCCACCTCTGAGTTGCCTATTTGTCCTTCCGGCAGACCCACAGCTAAACCCGATGCAGACAAATAGCCGTGGCAGTGAGACTGCCACAGCTTAGCAAAATTCCGGGTATCAGCCAAGGATATGCCGTTGCCCTCTCTGGCCTCGCTATAACCATAGCCATCTAAGATCATCAGCATCTTGGGTTTCTTTTTCATAATTCACTCCAGTTTATCATCTCGTTAAAGGATTGCGGCTCTAAGGACGCGCCGCCAATCAGGAGGCCGTCAATATTTTCTTCCGACAATAACGCCTTAGCGTTTTTAGGTTTGGCGCTGCCGCCATAGAGTAAATAAATATCCGTGGGATAGTCCAGCAGAGCTAGGGTTTCCCGAATCATTCCCATGGTGCGGTTGGCGTCATCGGGGGTAGCTGTTTTGCCAGTGCCGATAGCCCAAACCGGTTCATAGGAAATAATGAAGTTGTTCTTATTAATCTCAGGCCGAGTTGCCAAGGCTTCCCGGAGCTGGCGTTCCAGCACCCCGGTAACTAAGCCGGCTTCGTATTGCTCCAGGGTTTCACCAATACAGAACACTGGAGTTATATTGGCGGCCATTAAAGCTTCTATTTTGCGGCTTAAAAACTCCCCTGATTCCTTAAAATATTGGCGCCGTTCCGAGTGCCCTACCAAGCAATAAGTAGCGCCTAAATTAGCTAACATAGTTACGGATATTTCACCGGTATAAGCCCCTTCACTAGCAGGATAGACGTTTTGGGCGCCCCAGGCAATGGGTGAATCAGCTAAGATAGCCTGGGCGTCACCTAAAGAGGTATACGGGGGAAAGACAATTACCTTATCCTCACCGGCCTTCACTAAAGATTTGATGTCTTGTAAACGCTGCCTATTTTCTGAAGGGACACCGTTCATCTTCCAGTTTCCGGCTAATATTTTCATTTTTTTTACCTCGCGTCAGCCTTTACACGCAGCAATGCCCGGCAAGTCCTTACCTTCCAAGAATTTTAAGGAGGCGCCGCCGCCTGTGCTGATATGATCTATACCCTCTTCCATACCGACGCTTTTAATAGCGGCGGAGGAATCACCGCCCCCCACCACGGAATAAGCCGTAGAGGACGCCACAGCCTTAGCCACGTCCTTAGTCCCCACAGCAAAATTAGGTATTTCAAAAACGCCCATTGGTCCGTTCCACAGTATGGTGCGGGCAGGAGCAAGTTGACTTTTAAATAGTTCCCTGGTTTTAACTCCCAGATCCACCCCTTGCCAACCAGCGGGAATGGCGTTGAGTTCTACATTTTCATAGGCCGCGTTCTCGGCAATGGAGTCCGCCGCCACAATATCAATAGGTAATACTAATTTATGGGCAAATTCACCCTGTAGTATTTCCTGAGCCATCTCAATTTTATCTTCTTCCACTAAGGAGTTTTGCATATTAAAACCTTGAGCAGCTAAAAAGGTATTAGCCATACCGCCGCCGATAAATAGCTTATCCACAATAGGTAAAAGCTTGGCTAATATTTTTATCTTATCGGAAATTTTCGCGCCGCCAATAATCGCCATAAGGGGACGATCAGGATATTGCAAAATTTTATTGAGAGCTTTTATTTCTTTATCCAAAAGCAACCCCATATAAGCGGGGAGGTACTGGGCTATACCCACTGTTGAGGCATGAGCCCGGTGGTCCACGCTAAAGGCTTCATTGACGAAAACATCGCCGTAAGAAGCGAGCAATTTAGCAAAGTCAGCGTCATTAGCTTCCTCTTCCGGATAAAAGCGGATATTCTCCAGGAGCACAACCTCGCCGGGTTTTAAGTTAGCGCACAGCTCTTTAGTTTGCGGCGCTAAGATATCCTCGGCAAAAGCCACCTGGCGGTCCAAATATTGGGCCAAGGCCGCAGCAATGGGCTTAACGCTCATGGAGGGAACTCTTTGCCCCTTGGGACGGCCTAAATGGGTAAGAATAATCAAAGAGGCTCCGGCGTCTAAGATATAGCGCAAGGTAGGTATACTTTCCTCAATACGCATATAATCGGTTATCTTGCCGTCCTTATCCATAGGCACATTGTAATCTGCCCGCATAAGCACACGTTTGCCTTGTAAATCGCAATCCATTACGGTTTTTGTTTTCATTTCCGGCTGCTCCTCCTTACAGTCCTTGGGCAATAACGTAGGCTGTTAAATCTCTGACGCGACAAGAATAGCCCCATTCATTATCGTACCAAGATACAATTTTCGCCATGTTATCCCCGATTACCATAGTGGAGGGTCCGTCCACCACTGAAGAGATGGGGCAGTGGTTAAAGTCAATGGAGACTAAGGGCAAATCCGTATAGCCCAGTATGCCCTTTAATTCGCCTTCAGCGGCGGTTTTGAGAGCGGCGTTGATCTCCTCGGCGCTGGCGGATTTGGCCAATTCCACGGTGAGGTCCACCACTGAGACATTGGGGGTGGGAACGCGCATGGCAAAGCCGTTGAGCTTACCCTTTAACTGGGGCAATACCAAGGCCACAGCTTTGGCCGCCCCGGTTGTGGTGGGAATAATGGAGGCAGAGGCGGTACGGGCCCTTCTCATATCCTTATGGGCTTGGTCCAAAATACGTTGGTCATTGGTAAAAGAGTGTACAGTGGTCATTAAACCCTTGACAATGCCAAATTCCCGGTCCACAATTTTGGCCACCGGCGCCAAACAGTTAGTGGTACAGGAGGCGTTGGAAATAATATGGTGCTTCCCAGCGTCATACTCCTGCTCGTTTACACCCATGACAAAGGTGCCGTCTTCATTTTTACCTGGAGCTGTAATTATTACTTTTTTAGCGCCAGCTTCAATGTGGGCTTTTGCTTTAACGGCGTCACGGAATACGCCGCTGGCTTCAATAACTATTTCCACACCAAGTTCTTTCCAAGGCAGATTCTTGGGATCTCTCTCAGCGTAAACCCTAACTTCCTTGCCGTCCACTACCATTACATTGTCCTCAGTAGTAACGTCAACATTCCAAGTGCCGTGTACAGAGTCAAACTTCAGTAAATGCGCGTTGGAAGCGGCATCAGTTAAGTCGTTGATAGCCACGACCTCCAGTTCGGGATTTTCGTACATGGCTCGATATACTAAACGGCCAATACGCCCGAAACCATTGATAGCAATTTTAGTTCCCACAATAAGCACCTCTCATTTCTAGATTGTTTTAAGATAAATAAATGTCAGTAAAAGGTTAAAATTTGGCAAATATATGGAAAATTTTTAATACTTTATATTATTATATTCCAGAAGGCAAAATCCTTTTTCTTTTTTTACCTAAAAATAGTGATTTCTTTTAATATTATTCCCGAGATGACAAAATTCTACTAGCTTCATCACGACGATAGGTACCAGGTGTTTTGCCAGTATGCTTTTTAAATACCTGGCTGAAGTAGCGGGCGTCTCTAAAGCCTACCCGCATGGAAATTTCCGCCACGGAGTAGGAAGTATTGACCAGGAGCTTTCTGGCTTCCTCCATGCGGACATGGGTAAGATATTCGGTAAAGCTCCAGCCTTTAACCTGTTTGAATAAGCGGCTAAAGTAGCAAGTGCTAAGGTAAACCTGCTTGGCCACGTCCTCCAGGCCGATTTCCTGATGATAGTTTTCCTCAATATAGCGCACCGCTTTATCAATGAGGTTAACATTGCGGAATTCCCGGGAGGTACGGATGCGGCTCACCAGTTCGTTGAGCCAATTTACCACCTTTTCCTTCATCATATCCAGGCTGGTTTCTTTGGCCAGTTGGTGTTCTAAATTAAGGCGGCTTTCCTCCAGATTTTCAAAGCTTACGCCGCTATCCACCGAAGCCCGCACCACCACGCTGCAAATCTCCGATATTTTCAAGCGAATACGGGCAATTTGGTCATCATCGCTGATATATTCGGACCATAGGGAAAGGAAGGAACGGACGGTTCTGTCCCAATCACCCATGCACACGGCCATAATCAAATTCTTTTCATAGCCCTGCTTTAAAACATTGGCATATTCGCTGGTGGCTTCAACGTCGTCAGCATGAATAGGCTGATCGCCACCGTAGAGAATTCTGTACTCCCCGGCTACAGTAGCTTCCCGGTAAGAGCGGGCAATATCCGCCGGACCCCGACCAGAGCGCCCCACCCCCACAGTAACGGTAGTAGAGCTATTATCCCGCACAGACTTACAGATAGATTCGCCTAAAGTCATGGCCATAGTTTTGAGGAGGGAATCCTCCACATCTTCTTCAGCCGCCAAGAGCACCGTAAATTGGCCGTTACCCAGGGAAATGCAAAAATGCTCCGGCCATTCCTCTAAGGCCACCTCAATAAGCTCTGTTACTTGGCGTTGGATTATCTGTTTTTCCAGCTCGCTTCTTAAATTGTTTTGCGCGGAAATGTTGTCCATCCAAATATTCATAGCCAGCCGCAAGGGGCTGCTTAAACCAAAAAACTCGGAACGGCTATTCATTTCCGCCTCATCAGTGAGGTTGCCGTTGATTAGGTCCATGACAAAGCCAATTTTTATGAAAGGAATGGCGTCGGCCAAGGTAGCTTTAGTTTCCTCCAAGTCACGCTGCCGGCTCCTCTCCTCCTCTATGATATCAGCTAATTTAGCGGCTATATTGAGAATTTCATCATTTTCCACCGGCTTTAGCAGGTATTCGGCCATGCCAAGGCCCACGGCCTGCTGGGCGTAATGAAATTCGCCATAGGCGCTGACTATCACAATTTTAACAGACGGCAAGGCCACACGCAACCGCCTGGCGACCTCAATGCCGTCGAAACCTGGCATACGAATGTCCAAAAAAACAATATCCGGTTTATATTCCAAACCTAAGGCCACGGCCTCCTCGCCATTGGCCGCCTCAGCCACGACCTTGTAAAGGTCGGCCTGTTCCTCTAAGACGCTGCGGAGATACTGCCGCTGTAACTGCTCATCATCGGCAATCATAACTTTAATCACTATATTCACCTCTTTTACTGTTTCTGGGAAACCTCTCTATATTTTTAACTATACTCTCACAATTAAACTACACAATTAAACTACATAGGGAAAAGAAAGCTGTAGGGTTGTGCCTTTATTGATAGCGCTGCTGATGTCCCAAGCGCAATCGCTGCCAAAGTGGAACTGCAAGCGACTCAACACATTATTTAAGCCCAGGCCGCTAACTTGTCCACCCTTGGTAGACTGAATATCCTCCAGCTTAAAAATATTTCTTTGCAATTCCTCACTCATGCCGGCGCCATTATCGGACACTTCCAAAAATACCTGTTTATTCTCTAGCCAGCCCTGAATGGATACGATACCCCCCCGGCGGCAGGGCTCTAGGCCGTGCTGACAAGCATTTTCCACTAAAGGCTGTAAAATCATGCAAGGCATTTTGGCGTTTAAAATAGATGATTCCACATCAATGCGGTGGCTCATTCTATCCCGAAAACGGGCTTCCTGAATTTTTAGATAATCTTTAACGGTCTTTACCTCCTCTTCCAGGGTCACGGTAGATTTTACCTGGTAAAGACTATAGCGCATGAGCCGCGCCAAGGCGCTGACCAGGCTTTCGGTATATTTATCCCCTTCCACAGCCGCCACCCTGGCAATGGTATTGAGGGAGTTAAAGAGAAAATGGGGATTAACCTGATTTTGCAAAGCGCTTAATTCCGCATCCTTCAGCTTTTCCTCCAACTGATGCTGCTTTTTCATAAAATTAACAAAGGTTTCCTGCTGGCCCTCTAAATGGCGGCGAGCCAGGGTATTGTCTATCAGGTCAACTATTCTACGGCCTATTATACCCAGGTGGGCGCATAGTCCGGCGCAACGCTCCTGGGAAAGCACGGCCACGCCAGCCACAGGATTCGCCATAAGGCGCATATCCTCCTCTAAGAGAAAGTGGCCGCATAAAATAGCGCCTATTTGACCATTCTCTCCGATGAGGGGATAGGATATTTCCATTAAACCGCAGCGGCAGCGGTAGGCAAAGGCAGTCTGGTATTCACCGGTGGCTGTTATATCCTGTAAAGGCACGTCCAAAGGCTGATCATCCAGTAAGGCTGAAAGTTCAGCGCATCTTCCGGTGCAGTTAAAGAAATCCCCGGCATTAGCTACAGGCACGCCGTCCTTATCCACTAAAACTAAGGAGAGACCGCTGAAATCCCGGAAGGAATCCTGCCATTCCCGCACCGCGTCATTGTCAAATACTGAGGCGATAATATTGTTACCCGCGGCATTTTTATTTCGCTCCAGCATATCGTTAATAAGCTGCACGCCTTTAAAGGCCGTGTCACCATAGCCGTCAGCCCCCATAGCGGAAGCAATATCCGCTGATACGGCAGCGCCGCCCACCACTATTTGTAAGCCGCTGCGGAGTCTGGCGTCGTCAATCGCCCTGATAGTATCCTCCATAGCGTGAACTGTGGTGGTCAATAGAGCGGACAGGCAGAGCACGTCGGGCCGGTAATGCACCACAGCGTCTACAAAAGCGCTGGGTGAAACATCCACCCCTAAATCCACGATTTCATAACCTCTGGCCTGTAAAACCATTGACAGAAGATTTTTGCCAATATCGTGGAGATCCCCGGCTACAGTGCCAATGACAATTCTGCCCTTCAGAGGAATATTCTGGTCCAGCAAATAAGGGCGGATTTCCTCCAAGCCACCGTGGACGGAGCGGGCGGAAACCAACAGTTCAGTAACGTAAATTTCATTGCGCTCAAAGCGCCGCCCCACCTCGTTCATGGCTTTTAATAGCCCGTTGTCAATTAAATCCATAGCGGGCACGCCACTGGTGAGAGCAGACCTGACCTGGTCCCGTACACCACTTACATTGCCCAGGGTTACATCATCTATGAGCCTAGTATAGTTAAATTTACTGTTTTTCTTCATTATTTGCCCATACCTCAATATCTTTTGCGCTTGCCGGCGCTGGGAATTCCCAAGTCCTTACGGTATTTTGCCACAGTGCGGCGGGATATGGCTATATCCTTATCAGCCAAAAGCGATACCAGGGATTCATCGTTTAAGGGCTTGGCAGGGTCCTCCTGACTAACCAATTCCTTGAGCACGCTTTTTATATGGGTAACTGAGGATTTATAATCATCGGCGTCGCCTACGCCATTGACAAAAAAGAACTTCCAAGGGTAAAGACCATGGGGGGTCTGAACGAATTTATTGCTAATAGCCCGGCTCACTGTGGACTCGTGGACCCCCACAGTCTCAGCCACGTTGCTGAGATTAAGAGGTACGAGGTAATCTGGGCCTTTAACAAAGAAATCCCGCTGTAGGTCAATAATAGCTTCGGCAATATGGTAAATAGTAGCCCGCCGCTGCTCAATACCTTTCACAATCCAGGCGGCGGAATTAAGCTTATCCTTAATAAAATCCTTGGCTTCCTCAGATACATGCTCATCCTCGCGAATGAGTTTTAAGTAAAAGCTGTTAATGCCCACCTTGGGCACATTGGAATCATTCACTACCACCACAAATTCATCTTCAATTTTTTCTATTACCACATCGGGGTAGATATACTCTACCACGGTGTTATCTTCAAATTCAGAACCAGGGCGAGGATTTAAGGTGCGAATATAGTCCACCAGACTCTGCACCTCACTCACTGGCAATTTCATTTTTTTGGCAATCTGGGGCAGGCGGTTGCTGGCCACCATATCCAAATAGTTTTCAATAATAACTCGCAAACGGCTATAATTGGGGTCCTCCTCGTCCAACTGAAATAAGAGGCATTGTTGCAGGTTGACGCCGCCAATACCCGGCGGGTCAAAGCTGCGGAGAACCACCAGCACCGCCTCGATGCTTTCCTGGCTCACCTGTAATTCTTCAGCCATCTTTTCCGGGGTTAAAAGCAAATAACCGTCGCGGCTCAAATTAGCGATAATGAACCGCCCAATCCTGCCTTGTTCCGGGGTAAGGTCAGCCAAATTAAGTTGGAACTCCAAATATTGGTATAAATTGGTATACTGCATCTCCACAGGTTCATAATCATGAGAAACCTGTTCTTGTACAGGCGCTTTGGCATAGGAATGTTCCTGCCAGTCCGCCGCGATTTTTTCCCAGTCATACTCAGGCTCATCGCCTTCATTTTGGCGGTTGAGCAAATCTTGAACAGCTGTACCAATTTCTTTCTCTACAGAGCTTACCTCTTCAGCAATTTCCGCGTCTTCATTGGCGCCGGACTGTTCTTCCCCAAAATCCTGCTCTAAAATAGGATTTTCCTGCAGCTGTTCCTCTATATAGGCTTCCAGCTCCAAAAGGGGCATAGTCAAAAGTTCGATAGCCTGCCGCAGCTCCTGGGTTATGACTAGTTTCTGGGTTTGTTCTAAATTTAATCTTTGCTCAATCATGACCCTTAATCCTCACATACAAAATCACTGTTAAATTTTTTTTATATTTCTCATATCTCTAAAAAATAATCCTGCAAATATTATACCATGAAATTTATAAATTTCTACCTCATATTCGCAAAAATATGGCATTATTCTAATTCTTCCGCCATTTTTTGCAGCTTTTTTAACCTGTGGCGCACCCCGCTTTTACTTATGGGCGGGCTGAGCATCTCCGCTAAATCCCCTAAGCTGCTTTGGGGGTTTTCCAAACGCAGTTCAGCCACTTCCCGCAGCCGGGGCGGCAGCTTAGCCAAGCCGCCGTGACTTTTTATTTTTTCTATAGCCTGCCGTTGCTCCCAAGAAGCATTGACTATTTTATCGGTATTGGCCAGGTCAAAATTTTCCTGGCGGTTGACCTTATTGCACAAATCCTTGCGTATACGCTCATTTTCATAGGCAAATAATGCTTGATGCGCGCCGATGATGTTTAAAAACTCCACAATCTGCTCGCCGTCCTTTAAATAGAGCACAGATTGGCTTTTGCGCTGGCAGATGCGGGCCTTAATCTGAAAATCCCCTAGCATAGCCTGTAAATCCTGGGCATGCTGCTGATTAGAGCAAACTATTTCCATATGGTAGGAGCTTTCCGGGTTATTCACAGAGCCGCTGCCTAAAAACGCCCCCCGCAAATAGGCCCGGCGGCAGCAGGTTTTCTCCAGGGCCGGACCGGGAAAGCTATCCCGAAAATTTCCCTGCCAACGCCCGGATTCATCCATCAGGCCCAGGTGGATAAAAATATCGTCAACCCCGGGCTGGGGCGGTATTTGAATGGAATAGATATTATTCTTTTTCAGGCGGTTCTTCCGGTAAACCATGACTTCGCCAGGGCGTTCAAAAAGCAATTTGGAGAGCCGGAATATCTTCTTAGCAACTGCCACGTTTTCCGTGACTATCGAGAGGGCCACGCCCCTATCACCAGTTAGGGACAGACTGCCATCAGTTTTGGTAAGGGCCAAAAACTCAGCCAACTGACAGCAACGGTTAGCTGTATTGATTTGCGATATTTGAATTTTAGTCTGGGATGAAAACGACATTAGTATTTTCCTTTTGCTACAAAATCCGCCAGTACAGCGGCATTGTGCTTTACAATTTTATCCTCTTGGACCAAGGGTAGCTCCACGCACTTGAGATGAAGGCGGCGCACGGCGCGCAAATCATTTTCCACCGGCCCCAGGCCCTGAACACGGTACTTTGCCAACATGGCTTCGGATATTTCCCCGCTATTAATTATCACGCCGTCTAAAAAGGGACGGGGGGACAATTTTACAATGGCGTTAATATGGTCGGACAAGGTGTAGCCCTCAGTTTCGCCGGCCTGGGTCATCATATTGGCCACATAATAAACAGAGGCCGGGGATTGGCGCAGAGCGTCTATAATGCCGGGCACCAAGAGGTTGGGTATAATGCTGGTATAGAGGCTGCCGGGACCTAAAAGAATGATATCCGCATCCATAATAGCGTCAATGGCTTCGGAATTGACTAAATTAACCTCCGGCTCCAGGAACACCCGCTTAATGCCCCGGGAATCCTGAACTATTGTGGTTTCTCCCCGCAAGATTGAGTCGTCGGCCATTTGAGCCACTAATACCACCTTATCCATGGTTACTGGTATTACCTTGCCCCGGATATTGAGAATACGGCCAATTTCCCGCACAGCCGCCGCCATATCCCCCTCTTTTTCCGCCAAACCGCTGATGAGAAGATTACCCAAGCAATGGCCCTGCAATTCCTGGGGCTTTGCCAAACGATAGTTAAATAGTTGTTCCAGGGTTCCCTCTTTAGGGGATAAGGCCACTAAGCAGTTGCGAATATCCCCTGGCGGCAGAGCGTCGCTGCCGCTGATTATCCGGCCGGAGCTGCCGCCGTCGTCAGTTACGGTTACTATGGCGCTGGCGTTATAAGTTATATCCTTTAGCCCCCGTAAAATGGTGGAAAGCCCGGTGCCGCCGCCAATGGCCACCACGCCGGGGCCAGTTCTGACCTGAGTTTCCTTAGCTGTACGCACAGCTAAGGCTTCCCGCCGCCGGATAATATCTAAATGGCGCTTATAGCGGCCCCTGCCCACCATAAAGCAGATAACCCCGGCCAGGAGTAAAAACAGGGAGGCTAAACCGCTATTCATAAACCAAATAAACCACTGGGGTACAAAAGGCTCTAAAGGGTTGCGGTACAGGCGAATAAGATTAAGAATGGAGAGGAACACCAGGAGAGCGCCGAAAATAAAAAAATTATTCCAACGCCGGGTATAAAACTGATTGTGCTTTCTCATTTTTTACCCACCCGCCAAATATCTCTGTGACTTACAGTATTACAATATTCCGCTTCACTCAATATTTTGCCTATTTCCTCAGCGAAAAATACTGAGCGGTGCTGGCCGCCGGTGCAGCCCACGGCAATTACTAAATTATCCCTGGTTCTGGCTTCAAAATTATCCAGCATAAATAAAAGCATACCGCGGAGGCGCTCTAAAAATTCCTGGGTTGCCGGAGTATGCAGCAGAAAATCCCCCACAGCTTTGTCTAAGCCGGTTAAAGCCTTTAAGCCCTGGTCATAATAGGGATTAGGCAAAAACCGCACGTCAAAAATAAAATCAGCATCCTGGGGAATACCGTATTTAAAACCAAAGGACACCACATTCACCATAATTCTGGGGCCGTTGCTATGACCAAACAGGTGCCGCACATATTCCTGCAT
>DXZC01000032.1 GCA_019415505.1 Peptococcaceae bacterium
AAGGTAATATCAATGTTACCGAGTCCATGGCCAGGGTTTGGGCGGTGGAGGACCGGCGGCGTTATCAAACCTTGGCGGATATCCCGGCTGGCGAATTTCGGGATGTGATTGCCCAGCTTGTGGACAAGGGTTATATCAAAGGTAAGGGCGACGGTATCTTAGACCTCCATGACGATATGGTACGAATGTATGTTATCAATTACCGGGCGGGCCTTTACAGCTAAGAGGAGGACGATTATGGACACTCTTAGCTATATAAAAGCTATAGCCGCAGCCTTAGGCTGGGGCTTTGGCTTTTTAGTCGGCGGCCTGGACGGCATATTGCTGACACTTATTGTTTTTGTCTGTATAGATTACCTCACCGGCGTGATGTCCGCCGCTACCGCACATAGTCTTTCCAGCGCCGTGGGTTTAAAGGGCATCTGTAAAAAAGTGCTGATTTTTTTACTGGTGGGGGTGGCTAATTTTTTGGATAACTATATTTTTCAGGGCGCCACTCCCATGCGGGACGCTGTAATTTTCTTTTACATAGCTAACGAGGGCATTAGCATTTTGGAGAATACTGCTAAAATGGGAGTGCCGGTGCCCGCCCCCCTGGAAAAGCTGCTACTGAGATTAAAGGAGGTGAAAAAGGATGAGAATTGAGGATGAGCTATGGTATTATCGAGATGTGGAGCATAACGCCATATTTGAGCCGGCTTCTAACCACATTTTAGCTGAGGAAATCAAGGCTATGTCCGTAAATCTCACAGATGTAGAATCTGGGACCGAGACAGGTAACGCTCCGGGGTTAGGGGCGGGGATAGCCCCGGTTGATAACGCCCAGGGGAACACATATAAGGCCCAAGTTAATTCAACGGTGGTAAGAACCCCTGGGTATTCCCCTCTGGGGGGTGCGGATATAGAAGCTGACCTGGCCTTTAGGGGATATAATCCAGCGGATGACCCTGTTTCTCCCCTTTTTCCCTATGATTTACAGGATGCTCTGGCTATCACCGCCGCCCCCAACGTCGCCCTATCCCCAGGGTCGGAGGACCGGGACGCCTTGGCTTCGGATTTGTCCGCTAGTATAGCCCAGGGGTCTGCTGACAATAATAATAAGGAAATACATGTACACAATGAAATACCGGCTATTAACATAGAATTTAGCGGTAGTATTGACAAAGATGTTGACGTTGAAGCCCTAATGCGGGAAATGCGCCGTCGACTGAAGGAGGAAATGGCTTCAGGGTCGGATTTTTCCTACGCCTTTTAAGCCACGTTTTCTACACTTGAAAATTACCGCGGTTTCCGTTATGATATAAGTATCAGATAACAGGAGAGCGCAAAAATGAGCCAGTTTGACGTTAAAACCGTATACATTCCCGCTGCTGATTATATTCGGGATTACCAGGATGTTGACAAGTTCTTGGCGTATTGTCGGGCTTGCCCCCGCTACAATAAATGCTGGGCTTGTCCGGAACACAATTTTGACCCCGTGGCATTGGTCGCGGCTTACGCCCATGTGTATATAATTGGCGTTAAGGTCCAGGTACCGCCGGAGGCGCGCGGCGCTGTCAAAGGGCGGGAAGCTGTAGAGGCTAAGGCTGAGGCAATTACCAGAGCGGCCCGCAAAGAGTTAGATCCCCTGGTTCTGGCTCTGGAAAAAACTTGGGGGGACGCTCTTTGCTGTTATGGCGGTACCTGTTATTTATGCGCCGCCTGCCAGAGGATTGAGGGCAAGCCCTGCGTGTATCCGGAGCGCCGCCGCTGCTCTTTAGAAGCCCTGGGTTTTGACGTTGCCGCTACTGCCCAGCAACTCCTGGGTTTTGAGCTTTTGTGGAGCGAGGATTCTCTGCCTCCCTACATTACAGTTATTTCCGCCTTATTTACCAATGAGCTTATGAGCCGAGGGGTATAATAATATGCTTTATCATCAAGGAACCCACTGTCTGGAGAGTGAGAATATATTCTTACGCCCCTTTGTACCCCAGGATGCGCCGGCAATGTTTAAAAACTGGGCTAGTGACCACAGAACAACCCATTTCTTACTGTGGGACACTTACGAAACGGAATCCCAGGCCGCGCGGATTATCAACCAGTGGGTTGCGGCTTACGCTGAGTCTAATGTCTATCACTGGGCTATTGTGTTAAAGGAGGGCGACGACCCCATTGGCTCCATTAGCGTAGTCAATAGCAATGACCGGCTGGAAAGCTGCGAGGTGGGCTTTTGCCTGGGTAGCCATTGGTGGGGCCAAGGTTATTGTACTGAGGCTTTAAGCCTGGTTTTAGATTTTCTCCTGGGTCAAGTGGGCTACCAGCGGGTTGAGTGCCGCCATGAGATAAATAATATTGCTTCGGAAAAGGTGCAGTTAAAATGCGGTATGTTGCGGGAGGGTGTTTTAAGAAGCGCCTATAAGAACCGGGACGGTAGTTTTTCTGATGTTATTTTAAACGCTATAACCAAAGATGACTGGGAAGTCCTGTAGAAATGGAGCGAAAAATGTCTTTAATAATAACAGTGTACAGCGATGAAGGTATTGTCATGGCGGCGGACAGCCGTACAACAGTTAACGGCCGCCATTCTGAGGGCGATAAGTTAATTCAGGATTTTGCCATTCACTATACGGAAACCGCCAATAAAATTTTCTTGTGCCCCAATAATGTGGGCATTGCCGTCTGTAATGACGCCAGTTATAACGGCAGGCTTTTAAGCGGTTATTTGCAGTCCTTTATTCTCAATGAAATTGAGGCGACTACCCCCGTTTCAGAAGTTCCCCTGAAGCTCCAGGCTTTTATGGGTAAATTATCGCCCAGTCCAGACACCCTATTTCATGTGGCAGGTTATGAAAAGGTAGACAATGTGTATAAGGCCAAGGTTTGGCATGTAATACCCCGGCAGCAAAAGGTGGCGGAGATTAAAACCGAGGCTTCCGGCGCTACTTGGAACGGGGAAATAGATATTTTGGTGAGGCTGTTAAAGCCAGTGTTTATTCAGGGCGCCAACGGTGAAATGCAGGAGGTAAAGACCGCGGCGATTCCCTGGAATTTCTTTACCCTCCAGGACGCGGTGGATTTCGCTATTTACGCTATCCGCACCACTATTGATACCATGCGCTTTCAGGTGCGGCCCAAAACCGTGGGCGGTCCCATTGATATTCTGGTGCTTCGGCCTAACGAAGGCTATTGGGTCAAAAAGAAAACCCTGCATGCTGATTAATTAAGGTTGTTATATAGCTAACGTTTTAACAAATAGCCCATTAGGGTTGTTATAATGCTAACTGTCTAAACAAATAGCACCTTAGAGTTTTATATAATGCTAACAGTTCAAACAGATAGCCGATTAGGGCGATTATAAAGCTCACAGTTGAAATAGTTGATTAAGGTTATTACTTATGCATAATGCTGAAAACAGACAAGTGAAAATAGATAAACTTAGCGAAATTTATCGAAAGGGCGTAGGCGGCGGAGAATCCGCCGCCTTTTTCCTTTTAGCTCTGGCGGATAAGGATTACCTGGTGCGCACCAGAGCTTACGCCTTAGCCGCCAGACTTGGTGACGTGGAGGTGGAAAAATATCTGCTGTCAATAATTTTTGGTCAGGAGGAGCGAGAGTGGCAGCTTAGGGCCTTAAACGCCGTGTCTAAGGCCGGTTCCAGCCAGTCTGTGGCCGCCCTTGAGCCCTTGCTCTTTCAGGCTAACAAGCCTTTGTTGCTCCGGGGCGGGGTCTGGGCTATTGTGGCGGCTACAGCCTTTCAGCCGGATTTTACCTTGTCCCTCTTGGCAAAATTTATTACCAGTCCCTGGGCGGGCTATTTAAAGCCCGGCTTTGTGGCTGACGCTATAGGGTACGCTCTGAACCGAGAGGCGGGCTGTGGGGCTATTTGGTCCCATTTGCGCGAGAGTAACCAGGCTGTGGACAAGGCAGCGTCTTACTACCGCAATTATCGATCCCCCAAGCCCGTCCTGCTTCAGGTCTTTCCCTACCCGGATTACCTGGCTAAAATGGCGGCAAAACGTAATATCAGCCCTCGGGAATTAAAGAGGGCCTTGTATTTTAGGGGCTAATTTGTCGGTATAAGGGCTTTATAGGGAAATAAAAGTATATTTGCTTCGACATTTTATTGAGGAATTTTTCCTCCCCAGGCTTTACACTGTCAGTGAGGTGTTGCTATGTTATATTATACTTGCCCCCACTGCGGCGCGTCTTTATCGTTGGTAATACAGTGGGACAAGATAGTTTGTCCTTTTTGCCAGGGTGAAATTATTTTCCCGCCTGTAGCCCCGATTGACGGAGAAAAGCTGCGATATTGGAGGTTGCAAAATAGAAACACGCATAAAAATAAAGAAAAAACTTGAGAATATATTTTTCCCAGTTGTCAATTGCGCTATCTGTCATGACAAAACGGACTTAACTTACCGTGGCCTGTGCCGCCATTGCCTAAGGGACCTATTTGCCCTACGGGATAATTATGTGCTGTGTGATTTTTGCGGCAATTTCTATCACCGCCATTTTAACTCTTGTCCCCAGTGCTTTGCCGGTAAAACGCCACGCGGCTATCGTCGGGCGGTGGCCTGTTTTCCCTATGAGGGTAGCGCTAAAGAGTTGGCGCTGCATTTAAAGTTTCACAACGGCCGTTATCTGGCGGAACCCATGGCCCGGCTCATCCTGGACCAGGGCGATATCAGTGAAAACGGCCTTTACACGGTTTTAGTGCCGGTGCCTCTCAGCAGAGAGCGTTACAAAGAGCGGGGCTACAATCAAGCCGCGGAATTAGCCAGAGAGTTAAGCTACTTTACTGGCTTAGAGCTGGTGGCCGACGCTTTGGTGAAGGTTAAGGATACTCCCAGCCAAGCCACGTTATCCGGGGCGCAAAGGCGGGGTAATTTAGCGGGCGCCTTTACGGTTAAGAATAAAGCGGCCCTTAGCGGTAAATATATAATTTTAGTGGACGATATTATAACCACCGGCTCCACGGTGCACCAATGCGCTAAAGAATTAAAGAAAGCCGGGGCAAAAGGGGTAAAAGCTTTAGCCTTTTGTGGGGCTAGTAGAGGACTTTCCTGAATTTTGGCCCAGTTCACAATCAGGACACAATCATATAGTAAGATTGAGGAAAATCCCAAGCCAATATCGGGAAAGAAATGTATATTTTTTACTTTAAATGACAAATAATATGTTATCTTTTTCTTTTTAGACAAATTTTCTCAAGTAAATACACTATTTTTACTGGGTTATTAACAAAATTATGCACATTATCCACAAAAAAGGATAATTAATAAATGTAATAAATTAGGCAATATTACAAGGAAACCGCGTTTGGTAATCCCTGCCCGTGGAAGCCTGTAAATAATCCTGGGTTGTGAAAGGATTTTTCCCGGCTGCGGGGAATTATATATTACTACCAGTTGCCTGAGTATGGTATGAGTAGTCCTATGAGTATGCCATGCTTAACAGTAGGGAAGGAGTGAAGTGTATGAACATTACTTACAAAGGAAGAAACATTGACGTTACCCCTGCTTTAAAGGAACATGCTGAAAAAAAACTAGGCCGTTTGGAACGCATTATGGATGTAGACAGCGCCACCGTTACAATGGTGGTGGAAAAGAATAACCAAAGAGCTGAAGTTAACATGATGATTCACGGCTATATACTCCGGGGCGAAGTTGTTTCCGATGATATGTACGGCTCCCTGGATTTGGTAGCCGATAAAATGGAGAAACAGTTAGTTAAATATAAAGAAAAGCTTCAGCGCAAGAATAAAAAGCAGAAGCTGGCTTATATGGATTTGAGTGAGCCGGTAGTAGAAGATGAATTGGTGCGAACCAAGCGCTTTACCTTAAAACCCATGACAACGGAAGAAGCAATTATGCAGATGAATATGTTAGGACATACCTTTTTTGTCTATGCTAACGCTGAAACAGAAGCGGTGAATGTGGTGTATTGCCGTAAAGACGGCAAATACGGCGTATTGGAACCGGAATTTTAAAATTGTTTAAGGGCTAGGTGGGGGGAATCTACGGATTTCCCCCACCATAACATTATTATATCGGGAAACATAAGGCCAACCTCTTGAGTACGGCAAAATTGGCGTAAGTATAAATAAGCAAATTTCTAGCATCAGCTTTAAACATTAAATGCCATGGTTGGTACTGACGAGGTTGACTTTCCTGTAAAATACAGTATATTGGAAGGATGTTAAAGTAAATGAAAAATCCCTTTAAAGGCTTATTTGACGATAATGCTAAGGATATAAAAAAGTACAGCAAAAGGGTGGAGGACATCAACGCCTTAGAGCCGGAAATCGCCGCCCTCTCTGACGAGGACTTAATCGCTAAAACTCCCTATTTAAAGGAAAAACTGGCTCATGGCGCTACTTTAGACGATATTCTGCCGGAGGCCTTTGCCGTAATGCGGGAGGCTTCCAAGCGGGTTTTGGGTATGCGCCATTTTGACGTGCAGCTTATCGGCGGTATGGTACTCCACGACGGCCGCATCTCGGAAATGAAAACCGGTGAAGGTAAAACCCTAGTGGCAACCTTGGCCGCTTATCTCAATGCTTTAGCCGGCAAAGGCGTGCATATTATTACGGTAAACGATTATTTAGCCACCCGTGACAGCCGCTGGATGGGCAAGGTTTACGAGTTTCTCGGTTTAACTGTGGGCCTGAATATTCACGGTAAAACCTTTGAGGAAAAGCGGGAGGCTTACGCCGCTGATATAACTTACGGTACCAACAATGAGTTTGGCTTTGATTACCTCCGGGATAATATGGCGGTTCGGGCCGACGCTATGGTGCAGCGCAATCTCTACTATGCTATAATCGACGAGGTTGACAGTATCCTCATTGACGAAGCCCGTACACCTCTGATTATTTCCGGCCAGGCGGAAAAGCCCACGGAAAACTACTATACTGCCGCCAAGGTTGTGGCAAAGCTCCAGCCTGGGGTTGATTACATGGTGGAGGAAAAGACCAAAAGCGCCGCCCTGAATGAAGAGGGTATCGCCAAGGTGGAAAAACAACTGGGCTTAGATAACCTCTATGCTGATGAAAATAACGAGTGGAGCCACCTCATATCCAACGCGGTCCGGGCTAGGAGCCTTTTCATCAGGGACCGGGATTATGTGGTCAAGGACGGCGAAGTAATTATTGTAGACGAATTTACCGGCCGCCTGATGTTTGGCCGCCGTTATAGCGATGGGTTACATCAGGCTTTGGAAGCTAAAGAAAATGTGAAAATTGAGCGTGAAAGCCAAACCCTGGCCACCATTACCTTCCAGAACTACTTCCGCATGTATGAGAAGCTGGCGGGCATGACCGGTACCGCCGCGACGGAAGAGAGCGAGTTCACGAAAATTTACAATATGGACGTGGTGGTAGTTCCCCCCAATAAACCCATGGTGAGGGAAGATTGCTCTGACGTGGTTTTCCGTAGCGTCCAAGGTAAAGTTGACGCTATTATTGAAGCAATCGTGGCAGCCCACGATACGGGGCGGCCGGTGCTGGTGGGTACCGTATCCATCGCCAAGTCGGAAACCCTGAGTAAAGCCCTGAAAAAGCGGGGCGTACCCCATAAGGTTTTAAATGCCAAATATCATGAGCTGGAAGCGGAGATTATCGCCCAAGCCGGCCGCTTGAACGCGGTTACTATTGCCACCAACATGGCGGGCCGCGGCACGGATATTCTTTTAGGCGGCAATCCTCAGGCCCTGGCTGAGGCTGAAATGAAAAACCTGGAGGCCCACAATAAGGAAGGCGATTATGAGGAACTGCTGCAAAAATACCAAGCTGTAACTGAGGCGGAAAAAAATCAGGTGATTGAAGCCGGGGGCCTATTGGTCATTGGCACGGAACGCCACGAAAGCCGCCGCATTGATAACCAGCTCCGGGGTCGTAGCGGCCGTCAGGGCGATCCCGGTACCAGCCGTTTCTATCTCTCCATGGAAGACGATTTAGTGCGTATTTTCGGCGGGGACAATATGGCCAGCATGATGGATAAATTAGGCGTGGACGATACTATGCCCATTGATTCCAACATGGTTACTAAGTCCATTGAAAACGCCCAGAAAAAAGTGGAAAACAACAACTTCCAGGCCAGAAAAAATGTTTTAGATTACGACGATGTTATGAACCAGCAGCGGGAAGTCATCTATGGCCAACGCCGCCAGGTTTTAACTGGTGAAAATATCCGGGAACAGATTCTCAATATGCTGGAACAGGTGATTGACGCCTCTGTAAACAATATTGCCGTGGAAGGCGAGCAGCCGGAAAATTGGGACTTAAACGGCATGTTGGAAGAAATACGCGTCTATCTGCCCCATACGGATTTAACTGTGGAAACCCTGGGAAAAATGGATAAAGATGAGATTCTCGCCCTGCTCCATAAGGAAGGCCGGAGTTTCTATGACCAGCGTGAGGAGGAATTGGGGGCGGAAAATTTAGCCAATATCAGCCGCTATGTCCTCCTGCGGGTGGTGGACCGCCAGTGGATGGACCACTTAGACGCTATGGACCAGCTGCGCACCGGTATTGGCCTCCAGGCTTACGGGCAGAAAAATCCCCTGGTGGAATATAAATACGCGGCTTATGATATGTTCCAGCAAATGATCGCGGAAATTCAGCGGGAAACAATCCGCCTTATCAGCAGGGCCAATGTGGTGGAACAACAGCCGGTGCAAAACGTGAAAAATATTCAGGAAAACCGGGATAGCGACGGGGAAGTGCGGGTTAAAAAGCCGGTGCGTAAAGAGCACACCGTGGGCCGCAATGACCCTTGCCCCTGCGGCAGCGGTAAAAAATACAAAAAGTGCTGCGGCCGGCCGGGAAATTCCGCTGCCAACGAATAATAATTGGTGATTTTATTAATTTAAATTATTAATAATAAATTGATTAATCCCCTGCGCTTCAGGGGACAGGAAGGTAAAAGCTTTGCCCCCTGTCCTCGGCCTCAGGGACTGGGCTTATAGCCTCAGGAAAGGAAGTGATGAGTTGCTTATTGATTTTAAACAGAGCATTCAAGACATCAACCGCCGTTTGGCAGATCTGAGGGATGCACTTTGACTTGGCGAAACTGAACGCCGAGATTAGCGCCTTGGAAACAAAAATCATGGACGAGCATTTTTGGGACGACCAAGAAGCCGCCCAGCAGGTTTTGCGACAAAGTACGGCGCTGAAAAATAAAAAAGCAGGCTATACCAAGGTGGAAGCCCTCTATGACGATGTTGAAACCTATTGGGAAATGGCCATGGAGGACGAGGATGAAGCCATGGGCGAGGAAGTGGCGCAGATGCTCAAGGAATGTACCAAGGCGGTGGACCGTCTTGAGCTGGAGACTCTGTTAAGCGGCAAGTACGATAGCCATAACGCTATTCTCTCGCTCCACGCCGGCAGCGGCGGGGTAGAGGCCCAGGATTGGGCCAATATGCTGTACCGTATGTACACTCGTTATTGCGAAAAACAAGGCTATAAGGTGGAGCTGCTGGATATGCTCCCCGGTGACGAGGCGGGCCTCAAAAGCGTGACCTTCGGGGTGGAGGGACTCAATGCCTTTGGCTATTTAAAGGCGGAAAAAGGCGTTCACCGCTTGGTGCGCATTTCCCCCTTTGACGCTAATAGCCGCCGCCATACCTCCTTTGCCTCCTTAGATGTTATTCCCCAGGTGGACTATGATGATGAAATAGAGCTGCGGGAGGAGGAAATCCGGATAGATACCTATCGGGCCAGCGGCGCCGGGGGACAGCACGTCAATAAAACCGACTCCGCTGTGCGTATCACTCACTTGCCCTCTGGTATTGTGGTATCTTGCCAGGATGAACGGTCCCAACATGCCAATAAGGATAAAGCCATCAAGCTCATGAAAGCCAAGCTGCTGGATAAAAAGCGCCAGGAGCAAGAGGACGAAATGGCGGGTATTCGGGGGGAACAGCAGGAAAACGCCTGGGGTAGCCAGATACGCTCCTATGTTTTCGCGCCCTATAAAATGGTGAAGGATCACCGCACCAATGTGGAAGTGGGGAATGTAGACGCTGTAATGGACGGCGATTTAGACGACTTTATTTTCGGCTATTTAAAGATGTCAGCTAAGAATAACTGACAATTCCCAACTTAACTTTAATCAAACAGCCCCAGCGGCTCAGCTCTCCTTCCGGACTGAGCCGCCTTTTTAATTTCCCTTGAACTTATGTCGGTTTTCAATCTTTCCTTTCACATCCGCCGGTGTTTGTTGCAGAGTTCCTTGTTAAGATTCAACTTTATAGGTTAACCGCTTCCAGACGGCAAACATATACCATATACTCTCTGAGTTAGTGCAAATTATGGGCCTTATATTTTTGAATTTAGCCTTAGTTTTGTGCCCTATTTGTTCATTGTTTGCCCGATAATGAAGAAAATCAAAAAATATGGCTGGCCAGGAAAAATAGACTGAATAGGGTTTTAACAGGAAAAACCCAATAATGGGAGCAAACGGAAAAATTTGTTTACTCCCAATAGGTGGGGGAAGGTCTAACCTCTTCTCTTGAACTTATGTGGGTTTTCTATCTTTCCTTTAACTTTCGCCGGCGTTCGCGGCAGAGTTTCTTGCCAAGTCTAGTTTCCGCTTGAGTGGGGGAGGTCCTAACCTCTTCCCTTGAACTTATGTGGGTTTTCTAGCTTTCCTTTCATTTTTGCCGGCGTTTGCAGCAGAGCTTCTTGCCAAGTCTAGTTTCCTCTTGAGATGAAGGTCAACCCCAATCCCAATCCCAATCCCCACTTTTGCCCTTAACTGCCAGCGTCTGGCTGTAAATTATGTCAAATTAAGTAAAACTCTAAATTGACCCTTGACATTGGTAAGCAAAGCCTTTATTATATAAATGAACTATTCATTCAGGCGGAGGGTTGAGATGAATGAACGCATTAAGGCCATAGCCACGGCGGCGACCAACCTGTTTTTGCAGCAGGGTTATGCTAAGACTCAGATAAGCCATATCGCTAAAGCCGCTAATGTTTCCGTTGGCACCATATATCTGGATTTTACTGGCAAAAAAGAAATCATGCACTTTGTTTTAAAGTCCGCCCTGGAGCCTGATTTTCCGGAGCGGGAATTTCAGCGGCCAATCACCGATGATTTATTTGTGGGGCTGGAAACTGAAATTGTGACAATATTAGAGGCCACAGGCCGGGAATTTGCCCGGCACCTAGACAATAATGCTGCGGACTATAACCTGGCGGCTCTGGTTTCAGACGCCTTTGACCTTTTGGCCAAATATGCGGTAGGCTGCCTGTTTATTGAAAAAAACCAGCGGGATTTTCCGTTTTTAGCTGGCCACTATAAAGCGTACCGCCAAAAATTTTTAACTACCATGGCTCAATACCTGGAAATCTTTATGGCCCGGAGTACAATGCGTCAGTTGGAACAGGTAGAATTAACCACCATTCTGATTATTGAGATTTTATCCTGGTGGACTATGGACCGGCGCTATATAAGCTTTGAAAAGAAAGATATCCCCTTAAGCCTAGCTAAAGAGGTCTGTTTGGATAATATCTTAGCTGCCTATGGCGTTTAATAAATACAGGGCAATGGTTGCCCTTTCTTTTTCCTCTCATAATGAATGAATAATTCACTCAACTTAACCGAAATTGCGCTTTTTAAGGTATAAAACCCTGAAGCCTATAGCTGAATTGCCGAAACAGAGTTCTCTAGAAATTATGCAATCTTTATTTTTCTTTAATTTCTACCATCAGGGTTCTATTAAGCCTAAATAACTGGTACGGTTAAGCCTAAATAACTAATACAGTTAAGCCTAAATAGCTGGTACGGTTAAGCTTAAATCAATTAAAAACTAACAAAGCCGCTATTAGGCGGTCTATCCCCAAGTAGCGGCACGATAATTTTAAATATCTATTTAATTGCCGGTTTAACGGCTAACCTACAATTTTTAATTGGGCTGAAATTAGCCCAGAGAAAGCGGGGTATTTTATGAAATTGCCAATAAATATGCCAGTAAGTATTAAAGCTCTGATCCTAATAGGTTGTTTAGGAGCCGCCTGTCTCAGCGGTGGCTGTTCCCTTGCAGACGCCCCTCAGTTGGCCAATGAGTTACACTTTAACTTAGGTGCTGTCTCGGAAATCCGCATTTCTTATGACGAGGAAAATGTGACCTTCCTGCCCTCAGACAATGAAGAGCTAGTGATTAAGGAGTATATGAATAAGCGTAAAAAAAGTTATAACGCCAAAGTCCAAGAGGGTGAGGGACGCATTCAGGTGCGGGAAGGGAAGAAGCCCCTTTTTGCTCAGGGCTTTAGCCGCTATGTTGAGGTTTATCTCCCCCAGAGCTATGAAAAAAGCTTGACTGTCACAACTACTAACGGGGCTATCAAAATAGCTGACCTGGATTTACAGCTCACGGATTTAGGGGTGGATAGCTCCTCCGGCTCTGTGGCCATAGAGGGAATAAGGGCGCGTAATATCCGTCTGGCCTCCACCAGCGGCCCTTTAAGCCTGGGAACAATTACAGGGGAGAAAATAGATTTAGCAACCACCAGCGGTAAAATAACCTGCCAAAGACTGGTCGGCCAGGTTGATTGTGTCACCACTAGCGGGGATATCACAGTCAGGTCAGGCACAGGCCTTGGCGAATATCGGGTGAATAACTCCGGCCAAATGAAAATAGCTTATTCTGAGGTCCGGGGGGATTTAATCTTATTTAATAAGAACGGCCCCATCCATCTGCGCTTACCCCAGGCTTTAGCTTTTAAATTCACCGGCTACAGCAAAAACGCCGCTGTTCACACTTCTTTTGCCGAGTTTTTGACTAGCGAGGGCAAAACCAGCCGGGGCGTTGTGGGGACTAACCCCTCTTGCCATGTAAAAGTGACCGGCAATAACGGCAATATAAGGGTAGAGCAATGAAAAGGAGCGCTGTTGCGGGCCGCTTAATCGGGGCTTTTATTTTAATCTCCCTAATCTTGTATTTAGGTAGCGACTACTGGGTTTTAAATTCCCCTAGCTTTTCCGCCCCGTCTCCCGGCTGGGAGTTAATTTGCCAGTATATTAGGTATGTCTTAATTCTCGTGGTGCAAATTTTCTCCCTCATCTGAAATTGCGGCTGAACCTCTCAGGCAAACATTTAATTATCAATTATAAAATACCTCTCCCTGGGTAATTTTTAAGGCCTCAACCCTAGTTGTTATTATTTATCCTCCCTACATAGCTGTAGCTACAAAAAAACCGCCGACCCTTTACAGGCGGCGGTTTTCGTTAATTTGTTCAATTTTTTCCTTGAGCTTGGGCTTTTTGTAAGGCTATAAGGTTCTTAATTAGCCCGCCGTCAACCCGAATGTCGCTGCCGGTAATAAAGGCGGCTTTATCGCTACATAAATAGCTTACCACATCGGCAATATCCTGGGGCTTGCCATTGCGCTTTAACGGGGTGATGGACTGCATATACTGCATTTGCTCCGGATGCTCCTTAGCGGCGTCAACCGCCATGGGGGTTTCGATAATCCCCGGTGAAAGACTGTTAATCC
This sequence comes from Peptococcaceae bacterium, assembly GCA_019415505.1. GTDB lineage: Bacteria > Bacillota > Dehalobacteriia > UBA7702 > UBA7702 > Cryptoclostridium. Next base: position 13,484 of record DXZC01000032.1, read on the forward strand.
GGGCTCCTTGAGCGCCGTATTTAAGGGCCCATTTTTCCGCTAATAGCTGTACGCCACGTTTGGCAAAGTTATAAGCGTTGTTGGCGTCTCCCTGTAGGAAGGGGGTTATTTTAGCTAAGAAGTCCGGCGCTAAACAATCCAGCATTAAGTCGTCATACTGGGGATTGGGAGGTACAACATAACCCATCATAGAAGCTACCAGCACCATAGAACTGCCAGCCTCCATATGGGGATAAAATTCCTCAATAATATGGGCTGTGCCAATTAAATCGACCTTCATCACTAAATCGGTATTGGATACAGTGCCGCTTACCCCGGCGGTATGGATAACGCCCTTAATGGGGCCAAAGCCTCTGGCTTCTGTCGCCAGCTTTTTAACCGCTTCCTTTTTGGTTACATCGCAAACCACGGTTTTGGTTTCAATATCCATGGACTCTAAAGTGACCTTGCCGCTTTGCAGGGCTTCCTCATTAATATCAGCTATAACCGCGATACTGCCCTTAAATTCCTTGGCACATTCCAGACCTATGCCGCCGCTACCTCCGGTAATTACATAAACATCTTTCATAGCTACCTCCTCAGCTAAATGTGGTTCGTCGTTAACGACAGAAGCTTTCAATATAGTTATCCAAACATTTTTTAATTATTTTTTTGGCCTCTTTGGCGTTGTCCACAGCGTCTACCTTGGTCTTTTTGTCCTCCAGGGTTTTATAAACCTTAAAAAAGTGCTGCATTTCCAAAAAGCGGTGTTCCGGTAATTCATCTATATCCTTAAAGGAGTTATAATTGGGATCGTTAAAGGGAATGGCGATAATTTTTTCATCTAACTTACCGTTATCAATCATCGTCATCACGCCAATAGGATAGCAACGTACTAAACTCATGGGCAAAATTGCCTCGCTGCTGAGAACTAAAACGTCTAAGGGGTCGCCGTCGTCAGCGTAGGTTCTGGGTATAAAACCGTAATTAGCCGGGTAATGGGTAGAGGTATATAAAATGCGGTCCAGCAACAAGGCGCCGCTGTCCTTGTCCAATTCATATTTGTTTTTAGAACCCTTTTCAATCTCAATAACGGCAATAAAGTCGTCAGGGCTCACACGTGAGGGACTTATGCCGTGCCATAAATTCGTTGACATAAAGTTATACTCCTTTAGCAATCCTTAGGCTGCCGCCTCAGGCGGTTGCCGGAAATTTGCGGTAATATTTTATTATCCTAAGAATAACATACCGCCTTTTATTTTGCAATATATTTGTTATATATATTTAATAGGAAGGGAAAATTCTCAAAAGATGCGACATTTTCCCCTAGTTTTATCGATTACGCGGCCCTATAACGGCCCTTATCCCTTGGTAACAATGGCAATGTTGACTTTTATTGTGGGTTGGTATAAACTTACTCCAGAGATAAATAGTTAATGATTTATTAGAGGATATAATATGACACTGGATCAAATGAAAACCGGCGAAAGCGGCGTAATTGTGGAGGTAAATTGTGAAAGGAACCTGCGCCGCCGCCTGCTGGACATGGGCCTTACCCCGAAAACCCGGATAATGGTACGGAAGGTAGCGCCAATGGGGGACCCGATAGAGGTTTGTCTGCGGGGCTATGAGCTGACCCTCCGCCGGGAGGACGCGAAAAGAATCATAGTAGGGGAGGTGCATCCATGTCTGTTGCAATAGCGCTGGTAGGCAATCAGAATTGCGGTAAAACAACCTTGTTTAACCAGCTTACCGGTAGTAATCAACATGTGGGTAACTTCCCCGGCGTAACGGTGGAGCAAAAAACCGGCAGCCTAAAAAAGTATAGCGATGCTACTGTAGTGGATTTACCGGGGGTCTATTCCCTCTCACCCTATACGGCGGAAGAGGCGGTTACCAGGGACTATATTTTGGCCCACCCACCGGACGTTATTATCAACATCGTGGACGCCACTAACCTGGAGCGGAACCTTTATTTAAGTTTGCAGGTTTTAGAACTCAACTTCCCCACTGTAATTGCCCTTAATATGATGGATGAGCTGCAAAATAACGGCGGTTCCTTGGATGTTGAGGGCTTGGAGGCGGCTTTGGGCGTACCGGTGGTGGCTATTTCCGCCATTAAGGGCCAGGGTATTGAGGAATTGGCCCAAAAGGTTATGACCGTGGCCCAAGAAAAAATCCGCCCCGCTAAAATAGATTTCTGCACTGGCCCCACCCATAAAGCCATTCACGCTATTTCCTATATTATAGAGGATAAGGCGAAAAAAGCCCATATTCCCCAGCGTTATGCCGCCACCAAGCTGGTGGAGGGGGAAACAGCTATAACCAAGAGCTTAGGGCTTACCAGCAAGGAATTAAGGGTTGTGGAAATGCTGGTGGAATCCATGCGGGAAGAGCTGGATACTGATATTGACGCCGCCTTGGCTGATATGCGTTACGATTTTATTGAAAAGCATTGCTGCCCCTGTATCCACCGGCAAGGGGAGAATAAGGGTCACTCCCGTTCCGTAAATATAGATAAAATTTTGACCCACCGCGTCTTGGCCATTCCCATCTTCCTCGGTATTATGGCGGTGGTATTTTGGCTGACCTTTGGGCTAATAGGCCCCTTTTTTAACGACTGGATGGCCATTGGCGTTCAGTGGCTCACTAACCTGGTCAATGGCTTCCTCCTCAATGTCGGGGTTAACGACTTAGTCCGTTCCCTGGTGGTGGACGGGGCTTTTGCCGGCGTCGGGGCCATATTGTCCTTTTTACCGACTATAATAATCTTGTTCTTTTTCTTATCCCTCTTAGAGGATAGCGGCTATATGGCCAGGGTGGCCTTTGTTTTTGACCATACCTTGCAGAAGCTGGGCCTTTCCGGCCGGGCCTTTGTCCCCATGCTCATTGGCTTCGGCTGTTCTGTCCCTGCCATAATGGCCACCCGTACTTTAGGCAGCGACCGGGACCGCAAAATGACAATTATGCTCATTCCCTTTATGTCCTGTAGCGCTAAGCTGCCGATATACTCTGTTTTTACCATGGCCTTTTTCCCCAACCACAGCGCACTGGTAATGATTGCCCTCTATGTCTTGGGTATCATTGTGGGTATAATTAGCGCTTTGCTGCTGCGGCGCTTTAAGTTCAAGGGTGAGCCCGTACCTTTTATTATGGAGTTACCCTCTTACCGTTTACCATCCCGGCGCAACCTGCTGCTGGATTTATGGGATAAAACTAAGGACTTTTTAACCAGGGCCTTTACCATAATTTTTGTGGCCTCAATTGTGGTGTGGTTTTTACAGAGCTTTGATTTCACCTTCAACTATGTGAGCGATAGCAGCCAGAGTATGCTGGCCTCCATTGGCCGGGTCATCGCGCCGATATTTGCTCCCTTGGGCTTTGGTAACTGGGAAAGCGCCACCGCTTTGGTCACGGGGCTGCTCTCCAAGGAAACAGTTATAAGTACCTTTTCCATACTTTTGGGCGCGGGGGACGCCACGGCTTTAACAACAGCTTTGCCAACGCTGTTTTCCACCCTGGCGGCCTTTTCCTTCCTGGTCTTTACCCTGCTCTATATGCCCTGTGTGGCGGCGTTTGCCGTCACCCGGCGGGAACTTGGCTCCTTATGGCGGGCTTTGAAGGCCGGGGCCTTCCAAACCGGCGTAGCCTGGGTTTGTGCTTTGCTGGTATACAGAATAGGTCTGCTTTTTGTGGGCTAATAAAGTTAGCGTAAAAAAAATCCTCAGTTTAAACTGAGGATTTTTTAATATACTCTATAGCCTGGGTTAAAGAGGTCACGTCCGCCACCCCTTGGGGTATTGGCTGGTTTTTTCTATTCAGCCACAAAGCGTCTAGGCCCAAGGCTGTGGCTCCCTGTACGTCGCTGGTGAGGGAATCTCCAATATGCAGGACTTCCCCTGGGGCCAGGCCGCTATGGTCTAGGGCGTATTGGAAAATACCCGGATTGGGCTTGGTGGCCCTGGCGTCCTCGCTGGTAAATATGGCCTGGGGTTTAAGCCCTAAATTAGCCACCGCCGCGTCTATATAAATATTGTCACAGTTGGTAATTAAAAATATGGGCAGGGGACAGTTGTGAAAGAATTCCGCCGCGTCAGGGTAGAGCTGGGGTTTACTCCAGTATTGGGCCATTACTCGGCAGAGATCCGCCGGGTCCTCCTGGCCTTGGAAGTGGTCCAGTGTTTGGCGGAAAGCCTCCTCCGCTATAACTAGCTGTTTGGCAAAGTTTTCGCCCCAAGCCTGGTTCAGTAGCTCGCTGTAAACACGCCACCAGTAAGCCAGAACCTCCTCCTGGCTTTGGCCCCTACCGCACTTATACACCCGGTCTATTACCTCCCAGGTTTCCGCGCCGTATTCATGTACCACTGTGCCGTAAAAATCTAAAAAAATTCCTTGCCAAGGCTTTTTCCCGGTCAAATTATGTCACTCCCCGCTTATTAACGAATTGGTTTTGAGGTAAGTATATGCCATTGGTCATGAATAAGCAAGGGGTTAAAACAAAAAAAGAGCAATCAAAAGGTACACCTTTTGGTATGAGTTGGAAAGTGATTAAAAATACGCTCTTTATTGACATTGTTGCAAGATTATGATATAAATTATATGATATATGTAGCAATCAAAAGGTGTAGATTTTGGTATTAATCAAAATTTAAACCCGTTTACTTGTACGGA
>DXZC01000033.1 GCA_019415505.1 Peptococcaceae bacterium
CCTCGTATTTGCCGGTGCTGCTGTTTAAGGTCAGGGTGTATTGCTGACCGTTGATTACTGTATGTACTGATTGGATTGACATTGTTTTTCCTCCTTATTTGTAGCCAACAATTTTGTTTAATGTGCAACAATCACCCCAGTCCCATTTTATTTCAGAAATTTTACCTAAAGCCGAAATATCGAAAGTTATAAGTGGAAACTTCCTTACTTCCAATGTTCCTGCGCGACCATCGATGACGATTCCTCCGCTTGAGAATCTCATCGAAAGGCTAGAGGTCGTCTCATTAACACTTCCGTCAGCACGCCGCTGTACACTGAAGTTCGCCCGGTTTAGATGTGATGCGGCATCAATGTAAAATCTTTCAATATGACGGCGACCGTATCCATCATTAGACCATATTTCAATAAATTTATACTGCTTAATTGTTTCATAAAGCCCGCTTACAGGAATGGAAACCCCAGGATTATCTGTATTGGCTTCAATCTCCCCCTCCCACAGCACAGTACCACGATTAATTGCGCCCCATGCTTCCCAGACTCCACCGTTACAACTGCGGCAATGTGTCCCGGTAGAACCGGTCAACACCTGGGAACAGTAATCGCCGCCGCCGTTGACTAGTACAGTACAACCGGCAGCCCAGCCAAAAGAGTGCGATGACTGAAAATCAACCCCCAGGGAACAGACTAAATTGCTAACATGACCGTAATTGTCGCCCTTGAGACTATCAAGCTTTGAATCTAGTGCTTCTTGGGAAGTATAGCTACCCAAGTAACCCAGATTCTTAAAGCTGGGCACATCTGCGGCAACTTTCTGAAATAGCTCCCGGTTAATGGGTGTGCCTTGTTCTGTAGGCTCGTCAGCGTATTCAATATTTGCGTAAACTACTGTACCGTCATCAAAAGTAATTTTTCGCCTATTGGGTTTTGTCGGTACTCTATCTTTCACATCAACTGCCATAGCTAAAATATCCCTCCCCAGCATACAAGTCATTGGCATAACGCCAATTTTGTTTCATCTTGGCAATCAGTTCGTTTATATCGTATAGTATTTTTTCAATGTCATTAGCATTAGTGTAGGGCCTAAAACTATTAGGAGTAAGGGGGGTATTAACGTATACTGTAAATATGGATTTTAAGGTTTCTAGGTTAAACTCCCATCTCTGCATATCTCCGCTTGTAAAAAAGTCATTGGCTCCCCAGTTTGTTTTTGTTGTAATTTGATTCTTGTAGCCGCACTCATTTAACAGGTTGGAGATTGTCAACATAGCCGATTCAACCCTGTTTAAGTCGGTATAAGTGTAGCCGCCCTTTAATTCTCCATTAAAATAGGCGGCTTCTTCATCAGCCGCCAAAGTTTTATTTTCTCTGATTTTATCTTTAATTTCGGTAACTTTTTCCACATCTGCCTGTGTTCTGTCAAAAATTAAGTTTTCCATTACTTTACCACCACATTTGCGGCAATTATGTTGCCGTTTAAATTATAGTTCATTTTCTCAATATGTCCTGTTTTCGGCGCTAGAAAATCGCTGTCCAAGGTGACTAAATCACCGGTTTTTTCGCCCGTGATTAGTAGTTTAGCGTTTACAGTTGTTGTTTCCGCAAAGTAGTCATAGCACCTTTGGGCGATATCCTCTACATTACTGTTGCCTATTAAGGTAGCCTTTTCAATAGATACTACATTAGGCAGGTCTGCCGCCGTAACAAGGGGGTTTTTAATACTTACTACCTTTGCCAGGTGATTATATTTGCGCCCGGTTAAAATGCAGTTAGAGCTGTTTGCATTGATAACGGCATAATTGGCACCGCTTTCTACTATAGAGCCGTTAGTAATAGTTAAGCTATGCAGGGGTTCAGAAAAAGCAACAAACATTTCATTTCCTGTCCCGCTGTCGCTTGCATCATAGGCCTCTACGGTTTCGGTTGTTGCAATGTAGGTATGAGAGGTCAAGTCAAATTGCGTAAGTTTATCTGATTGTTCATAGCTTTGACCTTGGTATATCTCGTTAAGAGTAAAGGAGTGCTTATTGTCCAAGCTTAAAGTATCTATTGTAACTTTGTTAGTGTTACTGGTGTCCACTACTGCCCCGATTGCAAACGCCAACTGCATTAACGCTTCCCGGCATGAAGAAATCGGTAGATGTCCTGAGACTGCCTTTGCCTTTAAACTGTCGGCCATTTTAAAAGGTACCCTGGCTTCCGTCATAATCTCAACTAATAGGTCGTAAGCGTTTTTGTTTGAGTATATGCCGCCGAGAAATTGAGACTTATCTAGCAATCCTATATAGTCTATAGTCTGTACGCTCCAGGTATCTGCTTTAGTCCTCTTAGACTTATCCACAAAATGTACGCCTTTCAGTTGGCCGTTAAAATAGATTTCTATGGGCTGTTTGGACTGAAATACATAGTCGACATTGCTCTTACTCCGCAGAGTAAAGTCAAAGGTATTTATTGTAATTTGCTGGCTGATGGGGCTTATCTCCTGATTGATAGAAGCTGCCGCTATCTCATCGCCTAAGAATATCCGCATAGTGCCATAGTCTATTGATTCTAATTTTAGGTACGCATGGGGTAGATTCATGGCCCTAAAAGTAATAACCAACTTGTTATATGCGTCTACCTTATTTTCACAGTAATATACGGCATCTCCGGGGGTAAAATCCATATCAGAAAGTAAGGTACTGCCTTGGTACCATTTCACATTTAGGTCTGTACAGAATTGATTGCCCCCCTTATCAAAAGTTAGCATGATACCTTGGGAAGAGTAGTATTGAGGTGATAGCAGGGTAAGGGTTATCGGCGCAGTAAAGGTTTTGTCAGCGTTGGATTGCTGCAAGCTCCACAACCCAGTTTTTGCAGTGTTTAAATCGCTAGGGAGAAATTCCATTTCTCTGTCGTCAAGAATAGTCTGATATAGCTCGCAAGGACTGATGTAGTAGGGGAGAGTAAAATCCTCTTGTTGCAGTTGGGATAGATTAACAAAGTTTTGCTTATCACTTATTGTTGGTGTAAAATCTTCCTTGGCTCCTACAGCGATATCGCCATAGATTAGCTTTACGCCCATTATGGCAACACCTGCGCTTCCATGGGAATAAAATTAGCCTGAAAGCTATCCCAGTATATATTCCCTGCGTTTTCGTCAATTCTTGCTGCCTTCCTTTTGCCGCTAGAAACATACGCCTTATATGCTATACTGGCCTGACCGTCAGCGAACTCCACATTAATGCCCTGGGTTCTCGGTAGTCTTAAATGATGGTAAAGGTTATCAAAACTTTGCCTGTCATTACCTTTGCGGGCGAATGTTACAGTATGCCCGATAAAAGTCCCGATAGGGTCAAGTATCATAGCCCCAGAACCTATTACCCGTCCGGTGTTTTCGCTGTAGAGAACGTTCCAGTTTTCTTCTAGCTCCAACACCCTGACATTGTATTTAACTCCGTTTATAATGCAATAGTTCATATAGTCACCAGCCCATTTCCGTTAATTTTTTCGCCGCCCTTAACCAGTTTGTAAATAATGCGCATTAATTCCGTTTCTGATAGATTATATATTTCTTCCTTAACAACTCTGCCGCCGTCGCCTAATTCCTCGCGCATAATTTGGCGAAGTAAGGCCTCAGGGGTTTCTATATTCGTGCCCTGTTTCTGGTCACCTAAAACCGCCATAAATTCACGATTTGGAGGAATAACCGCGCCTTTGGCTAGGTGGGGGATTTGATATACTTTTTCTCCCAGCGCAGGGACTTTGGGTATTGAAAACTCTACCTTTTTAATATCGACTCCGGGAATCTTATTCAAACCGTCAATAGCTAAATTAAGGGGTAATAATACGCCCTTAATCAAAAGATTAATTGCCCCGACAACAATGTTGACCAATGAAGACATAAGGTTTGCGACACCTACCACTAATAAATTTATGCCTGATATGATAAGATTCAATGGAATCTTAAAAAGGGCAACCAAGGAATCCCAAACTCCACCGAAGATATTTTTTATACCTGTCCAGGCTTTGTCCCAATCGCCGGTAAAAACACCTACAATAAATTGAATAATACCCTTTAAAACAGTAATCAAGCCGCTTATAATGTCGATAATATTGCCTATAATACCGCCTACAGTATTAAAAATGGCGCTTAAAACTGTTGAAACAACGGGTCCGAGCATTTCAACCAGCCATTTGATAATGGGGGAAATTACTTGATTATAAATTGTTAAGGCACCCGTAATCAACTCTCCGACGAAATCCAGGAAATTATCCAGCAGCGGCCGTAAATGATTTGTCCATAACTCATCTATAACAGCCATAAAGCTATCCCAGATAGGTTTTAACATATTGTCCCAAAGGCTCAGAAACAGCTCCCCAGTTGTTTCAACTGCTGTCCTGAGTCCGTCGAAAATTGGCGTTCCCCAATTCTGCCAAGCTTGATATATGCTGTCCCACATTTCAGACCATACTTTTAAAATCAAGTCAAGGGCCGGGGATATGCCCTCAGCATATACGGTATCAAAGATAGTTTTTGCCACTACAAATACGGTTTCGGCTGTTTTGACTAATTCTGTTCCTAGTTGGGTGAAAAATGGTAGAATACTTAAAAAGAATGAATCCAGCAGTACAGGTAGTAGATTATCTACAAAATCTGCAAAAACAAGATTGAAACTATCGAACACACCATTTATAACGGTAGAGCAGAAACTTGCTATAGCTTGCAGGAATGGTGTAAAGTCGTTGGTAAACCAAGCTTTCATATTACCGCTCTGAGCCATAAAAATATCCCACATGCGGCCTAAAGTATCTCGGAATACCAGAGCATTGCTCGTGAAACTAGCCCAAAAATCCGTAAAAATAGGGCCAAAGTTTGTTTTAAACCATGACCCCAGAGTGGAAAATGCGTTTTTGAAAAAATCCACGTATTTAGAAATGCCCTCGGTATCTAAATCCGGGGTAGTGGTATCGCCGTAACCCCCTTCAGAGCTGTAGGGGGTGATTAAGTCCATATTAATGCTGCCGGTATCTTCTAAGTTATCAGAGGTTTGTCCGGTTAGCTTTTGAATCTCGTCAAATCCGGCAAGAGCCCTTTTATTGGCCTTTTCGGTATCTTTGATAGCTTGAGTTAGGTCCTCTTGGTTTTCTACACTGCCGGCGATGTTATCGGCCTGTATTTGTGTTTGCTCATTGGTTAGTTGCAGCTCTTTGCCGGTAAAAGCTTTATATACCCATTTTGCGGCCTGTTGTGCAGCTAGGGCAACTTTGGTAAGACCGGTAATCATATCATTGACAACAGGGATAAATAAACTACCTATGGCCATAAATGCTTGTCCGAATTGACCCTGCATTTGTTTCCAGCGTTCTTGGAGGACTCTCACAGAGTTAGCCCAGCCGTCGCTTGTTTTAGCAAAATCGCCCTGGGCAAGCTTTGTTTGCTCCATAACATAGTTATAGCGCAACATGGTTTTTTCTTGCTGGGTCATCGCGGAGATGGACTTTTCAATACCCCGCTGCCGGGCGTACTCTTGTAGGTTTATGTCGGTCATAACGATACCGAACTGTTTTAGGGTTTCTGTTTCGCCGGTGAATACCGATTTCAGGGCAGTATCTGCTATTTCCTGAGAGACATTGTAAAATGAAGCCATGTCAGCGGATAAGGCGGTAAGATTAATTGCCATATCGCTGCCAGCCCCAGCAGCTATTTGCATGCCCTGGGCCATAGCCATGTAAGTCGATGCAGTACGTTTAGCGGTCAATTCAGAAATGCCGAAGCTTTCAATGGCGGTTTTGGAAAACTCCTCAATTTTATAGGACATACTCCTAAAAGCTGTGTCGACTACATTTTGGACTTCTTGTAAATCGCTTGCTATGTCAACTGCGGCTTTGCCAAAGGCTACCAAAGCTGAAATACCAAAGGCTATTCCTATAGCGGCACCGAGTTTAGCTACCTGTGAAGTAAGGGACGATATCCCCCTTTTCATCGTGGATATACCGCGATTAATGCCAGCTTGGTCTATATCTGTTTTTAATAAGATTGTGCCGTCTGCAGCCACTATAATCCACCTTCTTTTAGCACTCGTTATCTAACCAAGCCCGCTCTGAAGCGGTAAGTTTGTACTTGATTGTCACAAGAGACCGGTTTTCACGGTAAAAATCTTTTTCCCAAGACTCCAACTTTTTGCCCCGTTGCAATTTATTGCGTATGGCAACAATAGTGGAAAACACGCATTCCCCGATTTCCATATAGCCGCCAAGGAAGGACCACCAGTGCAAATAAGAAAGGGAGCGAATGTCGCTCCCTAAGACCCGGTTTACCGGGGAAACTATGTGTTTAAAATCTTGCTCCCAATCCATTAATTGGGTCCTGTTTCCGTTATCCGTTTCATCTTCTCCATAATTAATAAAACGAAACATTTCCTTTACCGCAGTATCAATGTCGCCTATATCTTCAATATTTTCATAAAAAATGTAAAGGGCGCATTGAATTTTTTGTTCGTCGGTAAGGTCTACATCATTAAGGGCGATTATACAGTCGAGAATGACTCTATAATCGCCCTGGCTTCTAATGGCATATTCAGTTTCGCCTATTGTCACTGATGTAGGTAAATCGTAAATCATTTTTGGTACTTTGCCAGGTGTTTATTCACCTTGGCTCTTTCTTTTTTAATGTGTTTTTCCATTTCCGGCGTGATTGCTTCAAGAAATTGCAGCACAAAATAATTTCCGTTAACCAGGGCAAAGGGGTTGCAGTATTTAAATATAACGCTGCTTACTTCACCATTAAAAGCCCTGTCTATCTCGTCGCAGATGATTTGCCTGGTTTGCTGGAATAGCTCTACACTAGAGCGGTCTTTAGGCGTACCATCGGCATTTAATTCAAAATCTTTTAATCCTTCTAGCTGTTCAGTGACTCTCTTTTCCATTTCATCAAAACGAATAACTAAGTCAGGGTCAGCTGGATTAAAATAAATGTTTTCTGTCTCGCCCCTATCTACAAACTCAATGGGTATGGCTACACTTTTACCAGTATTTAGCTTCATTGATATCCTCCTTAGCTTGCAGGCGAAAAGGCCGGTTTATCGTCTGTATAGGTTACGGTGCCTTTTTTAGATTCGTTACTATAGTTAATTTCTATAGGCATATCTACATTAGCGCTGCCGCCTAAACTTGTTATGCTAATCGTACAACCAGTTTGCTTTTCCGCTTCATAACTGCCAGTCGAAACATCGCCAATGTATTGGTAGACAAGCAAAATGTCAAATTGAGATAGCAATTCAGGCTTTTTTTCTTCCCAAATTTTGTGCAGTTTAAAGTTTAATTTGCTGCCGCCTCGTACTGTATTAGGCTCTAAAGTTTGCACAGGTTCCCACTTGGTAATGCTGCTTTCTGTAATACCTAAAATATCCGTTACTTTTTCCAGGTTAGGATTAAGCTCAATGGAACTTTCTTCCACGCCCTTACCTACCAGTTCCCAATCTTCAGTGGAGCTGCCCACATTTACATAGGTCTTTAACAGCCTGCGGGCTGCCTTTACATTTGCACCAACATTAAAATCAGTTACTTCGGCCATATTGTTTTCTCCTTCCATGGTCATTATTTCTTCATCTTTCATTTTTAGTAATACCCCCTTTGTAGAGCGGCATTTATTATTTGTATTAGCCTATCTTTTTGCCCGGCCTGGGCTGCCTTTTGGTCCCAATGGTCGGTGGCGTAAGGAGAGAGTTCTTTGTAAAAATCAAACCCCTCACTGTTATATAAATAATCTGCATAAGGCGTTAAATAGTGCAGGGCAAAAGGAAGTATATGAACTGTGCCTCTTTTACCTATTAAGAATCCTTCATGCTGCGGGGTATAAAGGTCAATTAGCTTTTTCCATTCCAAGGCCACAAAAAGTCCAAACTTGTCATTTTTGACTTTATTTAAGATTGCCTGATTATTTAAATTGATTACTGCCTGTGCATTAAATCTCATAGTATATTGACCTCTGTATAGCTGGATTGACGTAACGAATCCGAACAGTGATAAAGTAGGCAATGCGGTTGTTTAATATGTCAGCCGCCCTTACTTGAGGGTTAAAGGGCAGGGCTTCAATGCTAACAACCTGTTTATTGGTAATTTTAGGTAAATTGCCCGTGTCATTCTGTAATTCTATCCAGTCACATATAGCCTGTGCGTCCTCTATATTGAGTACGTTTAAACATTCATCAGGCTCTTTGCCGCTTTGGGTGTCCAAGTAGTAGTAGGCGTTTATTTGGTAGTCCTCATATACAGAGGGATTCGGAATTATATCACAGTTATAGCTACCTATGGAGTCGATAAAGTCCTTATAAGATGTTTTTTGGCTTGTTCCCTGGGGTAATATTACTTTTGCCCCGTCTGTTTCCGCCGTCCCTATGCTCCATAAGTCCGCTAACTGAGGGCATTGCCGCAAATAGTTAAATATCTCCGTGTATTTACTCATTGCTACTCCTTTAAGCGTTGGTCATCATTACATTATCGGTGCTGCGTCCGTATAGGTAAGCAAAGGCTTGTGTAATAATCATGCCGTTATCCTTATATTTGTTTTGCAGATTTTTAAACTCAAGCGGTGTAGCTACCGTGTCATTTACCTCAGCAAACACGATAAAATCACCTGGATTTGCCGTAAAATATTCTGCCCTATCCGTATTTTGATAGCCATAAAATCCATCTTCTGTCGGAGGCTTATACCTATCTACTTCTTTTGTAATAACGGTTTTTGCATTTACCACTATACGGGTAGTGCCGTTTGATTTATCGGTAAAGCCGCCTTGTATGTTGCATTTTTTAAGCACCCGGCGGCTATACGATATATCACTGTTTCCCCGTTTTGGTATTACATTGTAAATTGTGGCCTGTTTATTGAATAAGTTAATCATATTAAACACCTCTGTACAGTAGAGGAACACCGTTATCGTTAGTTTCGCTTAGTAAATAATCGGTGAGCATTGCAGATATTTTAGCGTTATGCTCATCGTTGTTGATAACCTGATAACTCACACTTTCGCTAGTGCTGCCTGCACCTTGGCTTTCGCTAGTTATTTGCACAGTGTTAGGCCTAGTCTCATTTAAATAATTAATTAAATCATATTCTAAAAGCTTTACGCTTTCTGGGGTTTCGGCCATATACTTTAATCGGTTCATCGTGGCATTATTAATAATTCCCTCTGCCCTCAAGGCAACACTGTTAAAGGCGACCTCACAAGTTATGAGGCCGCCCAGTTGTCTATATTCTTCATATGTTAAATACATAGCTTAACCGTTTGTGATTAACTTTGCGACGGGAATGCATTTAGGGTCAAATATGCAGTTCCAATTTCCCCCCGCGCCGAGTTGTGCGGAAGTAGGGGACTGTGTCCACCCAGAAGTTGGAACCTTGAATGAAAAGCCGTTGGGGTGAATGGTTTCTCTAATACGAGTTAACAATTCGTCTTGGCCGCCGTTGGTTTTAGGGTCCCGGTTAGGTTCAACAGGAATGTCAAGGTTACCTTTTGCGTGGCGCAAGAATCCCTCACCAATTATATAAGTAGTGTATTTTTTTAAGTCCTTGTTATCGCCTTCACCGCCTACAGCTTCAACAGGTAAATCGTCATCGACAATTACAGTCATTCCGTTAACGGAAGCCAAGTTTAAGGGTCTTTGTATTCCGTTCGCATCAGTTTGTTTCCAATACTCTAAAAGCTCTAAGTTTTCTAGAGTTTTGGCAACATCAGAATGCATAAGAGCTATTCTAAACGTGCCCTTTTTGTCGCCCATTGCCTGAGTCGCTAAGTCGTTAAGGTCTGTCGCCCCAATTTTATAAGCTGTTGCAGTAGTAGAGCTAAGGTCTAAGATGTGGCTATCCTTAAAGGTTTTAGCAAAACCGGAGGCCCCGGCAAGGGAAAATGTGGCGTTAATAATGTTTAACATTTCCTTCTGTTGTGCTTTTTGCCAATACTTTGCTACGGAATTTGCAATGTGCGTCATGGGGTCAGAGCCGCTTAATTCAGCGGTAAAGTTACGGGCGAAGAATCCCTTCATCCTGCCGTAAACAACGCCAGTCTGAGATGCGCCGTCAACTTCGCTGACAGTCATATCGGTCTGGCCGTCATAGTTTTGAGGGTCGCCGTCTAGGGTGTTATAAAAAGGTATTGTGTAAACACTGCCGCCGTTTTGAATCATACCGGCAATAGTGGAATCCTCCACCATCGCGCCACTGTTAATAAGGGCATTTTTAACCGGGTCGGGAACCTCCGTCCAGGTCTGTAAAAATAGTTCATCGTCAAAGGTGATTCCGAAAATAGTTCCAGCCATAAGTTATTCCTCCTAATTCTTAATAATCTGGCTATAGAGTTCTGGTTGTTCTGTTTTAATTTTTAGTTTTTCAGCGTAAGTCATTTTTTTAAAATCTTCCCGGGAAAGTTTAACTGGTTCGCCTTTAATAGGGTCGGAAAATGCCGGTGGTTTAACTGCGTTAGGGTCGGGGTTAAAAAGGTAATCATGCTGCCCTTTAATTTCCTCAATTTGCTTGTCCAAACCGATTAACTCACCGTCTTTAAAGACCAGGGAGTCCCGGTCTATGTGAGCGCATACGGATTTAGTGTCTCTTACATTAGCCGCAGTTAGGGCTTTTTCCAGGGCAATATCATATTGTATTGACTGAATTGTCTGTTCGGCCTCTGCTCTGGCTTTTTCAGCCTGTTCTTTGTACTCTTCAGCTTTTTTCTTAATGCCGTCAATGTCCATTTCTTTGAAGCTGTCAATGGTTTTACTGGCTTCATTTAACTGCTTTTCAAGCTCTTTTACAGCTTCATTCTTTACGTTAAATTCAGAGCGAGTGACAAAGTCCTTACTTACTGCTTCTGATATCTTTTTGTCGATATCCTCAGTATAAACTTCGCCTAAAATTTCCTTTAAAAAATATAACATAGCTTCCTTTCTGCCCCTCCTTTTTAGTCCGGGCGGTTCCGGTTTGGGGCCTCCCATTCTTTTGTTCCGCGGGAAACGGATAATTTTTTGCATAATAAAAGCAGACTTTAATTAAAAGTCCGCTTATTAACGTAATTAAAATTTTGGGGTGATTTTTTTAATTAAAATATCAATACCATTATCAGTCGCAACCGTGTATAGGGCGTCGGCAAATCTTGTAACGGTATCTTCGTCAAAATCTAAATTATACATAGTTATCTTAAACCACCTGTTCAATGCTGAATTGGGCCTCCGGTAAGCTGCTTACCGCCACGCTCCCTAAAGTAATCCCGCTTCAATCCGGTTTGGCTTGTAAAGTCCCTTTGCACGCTTTGCCAGTGTCTGATTTTTGCGTTGGATTTAGAAGCGTCCTCTCCGATAGCCTCCAAAGCGGCCTTTTCTCGTTTCCAACGTCTTATTTGTCTCTCAATACTTCGCTGCTTGTCTCTAGCTTCGTACAAGGGGATATCCTTACCATTGTAAGAGACGGTTTTATTGTTAATCTCCTTTAGCTTTTTTTTATCGTATATTCGGGTTGATACTCCGGGGATATACGGGTAAAAACTGTGCCGGCAATTCCACCCCCCAAGCCCTGCCCCGGTGCCGTAACCCGTTGCAGTTATTAAGCTCCTATATTTCTTACTTTTACCGCTGCGGCTATATATGCCGCCTTGCCAAACTGCATGGCTCGGTCTGGCTCCTGGGTGGGCTGTAACTTCCACTAAATCAATGTCTAATTCGTCTAAGCGTTGCATTTGTAGATTATTAGCTGTTTTAGACATACCTGTAACGGTAGCGCGGCGAAAAGCAACATCTAAGTAATCAATATGTCCGCTAGGGTATGTGATACTTTGTATGCCTTGTTGCGACAATTCGCTGATGCCAGCTTTTATAGCTTCCTGATAGGTAAATGCTCCGCTGGCAATTCTTAGGTTCATTTGGTCGAGGATATTTTCAAACTGCCTAGAGGCTGTGTTAGCTGTTGTTGCCGTCAGATTTTGATAGGTACCGTTAGTTTCTTTTAATCCTGCAAGAATAATCCCTTGCATTAAAGGGTTATCTTGTAGCGGAATTGGCGTAAACCCAGCTTCTTTATATAATTTATCATCGCTATTAAGGGCCTCTGTACAGCATTCATCAAAGGACTTTATAATTTCCCCCTGGGATTTATTAAGGGTGGAGGCTAATATAGTAAGAATATCGCTTCTGGCAATGCCGACTTCTTTTAAACGCCACATTTGCCACTCTGCTGTATTTGTTACTTGTCCAGCCTTTTGCATGCGACGGGCTATATCTGCAATTATGTCATATTCAGCCTGTTCCCAGTATTCCATTACCCTATTAGGCAGCTTGTCTATTTGCTCCGGGGTAAGCATTATAATTCACCGTTAAGGATTCTTCTAGCTTCGTCTTTTTCTATGCCGATTGCCGTGGATATTAAATTAATGGCCTGTCCCTCGGTTATTTCCTTAGCTGAATATTGGGCCATGATTGCTATTAGGCTTTGTGTCTGCGCCCCGTTAAGGGCCTTGCCTTGTACATCTACAGTAGAGTCTTGAAGGCTATCTTCCATTCCAAAAGTTATGGTTTCTTGCTCCACCATTGCCTTGGCAGTGGCCTCGTCCTCTCCACGGGTTAGCATACGGTATTCCCATTTAGGCATTAACCCGGAAGAAACCTCCTGCATTCGCTGTGCCCTTAAAGCGTCCTCATCAGTAATTATGCTATCGTCCCAATGGTAGGTGGTGTTATAATCCCCGCTGGGGGCAAGGTTATATAGTGTGGTAAATACGTCCATTGCATAAATAAGGTCATCTAAAGCAAATTGCAAAGCTTTTTGAATGTCAGTTACAGTAGCATAGGAGCGTTGTCTGAGGATTTTAAGCTCTGTTGCGGTTTTTGCCTCAGAGTCAGGGCTGGATATGCTCCCGCGGGCTAAGTGGCACAAGTCCTCTATTTGTTTTTTAAGCTCATTTAACCCCGCTATTTGCGACTGCTCCCTAATCGGGGGAGAGTAGCAATTTATAAAGTTTTTTTCCGCTTGTGGGTAAAACCTGAATAGTCTATCTCTACCGGTCGGTAAAATCTCTTTACCGTGTTCATCTTTTAAAAATAGGGGACCTCCCGCATCAATGGCCAACTCGGAACCTTCAAACTCCCATAAAAAACGTCCGTATTGTTCGTCTGCGTGTTTTATTTGGGTTATAGCCCTGGAAAAAACTGAAACGCCAAGAGGTGAATACTCGTCAATTTGGTTAGCCATAGGAACTTTAAAATACCCATAAAGCGGTTGCGAGATATTTGCTATAACAGTTACGGGTTTTAGGTGTTGCCAGGCCTCCACTGACCTTATATCAACCTCATCACCTAAATCACCAGAAAAATTTGATTTAAAAACCCGGTTTTTTACCGTAACGGTATCATTTTTTAGCGTATGGTGTTCCAGCTTATTATAAATTGTGCTGCCAACTGTTGCCTGGTCTAAAAATACAATTTCCGTAATTCTGCCTGAACAATCAAAGGCAATAGGGAAAAAGGCATTAGGCTTAACATAGTCAACGGTCAAGGTATTCCCTGTTATACAAGGCTTTAAAATAAGATTGCCCCATGCGCAACCGTATTCTGTTTGTACTCTCAGGTTTTGCCGCAAGTTATTTAAGCATTCGTCCAAATAATCTGCCCTGGGGGAACCTGTCACGTCTATAGTGTTTTCAATGGTGGCCATTCGTGCAAATTCACTGGATATCTGGGCCGCTAAATTGCAAGAAAATACATTTTCATTGTCAATCCAAGGGGCATAGCCCTTATAAACGCTTTCCCACAACGTCATAGCATTAAACATTTTATCTGAAACGGCGATATCAACGTCTAAAGCGTTTTCTATCGTGTTTTTCCCGACGTGAAACAATCCCTTCACCGCCCTTTTTAACTGTTCTAAAATATTCACGTTTTACCAGCCCAATCTTTTTAAAATCGTATAGGCAAAATATCTTACCTCGTCCATTGCATGGTCGTTTTCTTTAATCGGTCTATCCTCTATTGATGTAGGGTCAAAGAGATAGGAGCGGAACTCCCGTATACAATCTGCGCAACAACTGCATATTTTTATATTTCCCGCCTTTAAAAGCCGTCTTGTTGTTCTTATGCCTTGGTCTACATCGTTTGTGGCCGGTGTAACTACATAATGGCCTTTTTGTCGTATTAGAGCAATCAAGCTTGCCGCAGATGGGTCTACAACGATACTCTGTATTACTTTATCCTTGGCCAGCGCCTCTATTTCTCTGTAGTAGTCAGCATCGGTCATTTGACGTTTTTGTTTACGGCCGTTATAATAATATTCTTTTAAGCGAGTTGCTATATGGTTTCCGTGGTCTACTACCCACAGCCCCATGCTAAACGGATTCATGGTACCGTAGTCAACTGAGATGTAATAATGCTGGCCTTGGCCGCTATTAACAATCATTGAATCATTAAAGCATTGGTAAACTAAGCCATCAGCTATGCAGCGTTGCCCCAGAATATCACGCACATACCAGGTTGAATTAATATCATATTGTGATTTTATTTCTTTTTTCCGGTCTTCGGATATTGACAGGTTATCATCAATAGTAAAATGCTGGTATTGGTAGCCGCCCGCGAATCCGCTAACATACTTATCTATATAATTTTCATAAATGGTGTGATTTGGGTTGCAGGGGTTTAAGTCCCATAGAATTAAAGGATATTCTGCGGCGGCTTGACGACCAAATGCCACTTTTATGAACGATGTCCGACTGTCCTCGCAGTCGTAATGTTCGTTGATTTCCGTTGCAATCCACAGACCGTAAGAGTTACCTAGTATTCGCTTATAGCTGTCGGCCTTGCCCCCGCCCACGAAAATGATAACTTTTTCACCGGTCTGGGTTTGAATATATAGAGCCTCATTATCCCGGAACTTGCCCCAATGACAACGTCCTCGGAATAGGTTTTCTAAACCATATCCATTGCAGACCCCGATGTTTAGTTTAGCATTAGCTACAGAAAAACCGCTCGCTAGGTGGATTCTGTCAGGGCAGGTTTCCAGATAAGCGGCGGCTACTATGCAATGGTCTATTGTCTTTCCGGAGCGGATAGCTCCCTCAGCAACATTCATTTTATTCTTTAAAGCAGTCTGTATGTATTTTTTATGCTTTTCGCTAAAGGGCTTCCATTTAATTGTGCTGGTCATTGTCATATTTTAACATCTCCGCTAACGGGGTAAGGTTTTCCACATCATTAGAGGTGACATCAAGCCGTTTTAACAGCATATCAGCGGCTTTTAGCCTGTCTTTCTCGCCTGCGTGTTTCTCCATGACTCGTGCTGTAGAAAGACCTTGTCCTGAACCTTCAACAATAATAATTTCCTCTTTTGTTTCGCCCCGCACTACCGCCGTAAGATATTCTAATATCTCCTTTGTGCCGGCAATTTTATCAGATTCAATTTTTTCTAAGCGTTTATTGATATATTCCTGCACTTCCTTGCGCTGTCTTATCTCATAGGCCCGTTTTCGAGCATATCCAGGGGTATACCCCGCTTTTAAGGCGGCGGCTTCATCGTTAGGTTTAAGCAACCATTCATCTGCAAACCGTTTTTCTCGTTCATTCACTTTACCATCTGCCTTTATTCTCCTCCGACACTATCAGATTGAGAGCCGCCATATCCGGAGGAATGTGTTTGTGCTTAACGACTACCTTTAGCGGCTTGCCGTTTTTGTCGGCAATAATCTCTTTTTCTTCAACATTGTATCCTAAAGCACGTTTAATTAATGCTTGTTTAATTGATTCGTCCATTGACTTTCCACTCCCTATTTCGTAAAATAGAGAAGATAGTAACCTGCAGGGGGGACTATCTTCCGTGGAAAGCGTGCTTTTCCAGCGGAATGCCTGAGGGTGTTGCGTCACCCTCAGGCACCCTAATTAACATTAGCGGACGGGAAAACCGTCCGTTTTTGCTTTTTTAAGAGCCTTTAGCATATTGCCCGTAAAAGTAGATTGCATATAATAAGCGTTGACCCCTGTGTTTTGGTCAAAGGCTTTAAAGCAGTAGCCGCTACCAGGTTGTGACATGGCATCTGTTGGTGCGGCAACGTCTCCCAAGGCATAATGGTTAAGGTTAAACTTATTAACCTTAAAACCGGGCATATCATCAACGCCGCAACAGGTGGGACTATCGCCCATGGAGCGGAGACGGTTTTCTCCGCTATAAAATTTCATGCCGCTATCGTGAGCGGCGTTTTTTAGTTCCGTAAATAGGGGACTTAGAACAGACAGCGGATAACAAAAATCAGCTCCGACCCTTTCAAGGCCAGGTAGATGCTTCGCGAATTTCATTCCTTCCACTATCACTCCATGTGCTCCGACTTCAGCAAATTGCTTGATACTATTTATTATACTGGTATGTACCTCTGGCATATAGGGCTGTATGCGTACAATAACTCTTTTGTGTTTGGCGATACTTTCTATGATTTTAAGACGATTTGTAAAGTTAGGCGCGCCAGCCTCTAAAACATCGTATTCAGGGCAAACAAGGCTTATCTGCACAGCACAGTTACAATCATTTAGTAACTCTATGTAGTCTTGTTCTCCGATAATGGCCCCTTTCGTGGATATGATAACCGGGTATTGGTTTTTGGCAAATATCTTTAGACATTCGTAAGACAACCGATATTCCCGCTCGGCAGGCTGAAAAGGGTCGCTAGTGCCACCCCAATGTAAAGGTATATCCCAATCGCACCATTTTGTTTCGTTGGTACGTTTACCGGCAATAAAATTTTTAAGGGCCTCTACGCCTTCGCCGGTCTTGCCTTCTGCGATACTCTTTTTGCGCTGTACAAAGCAGTATTTACAGGCGTGAGTACAGCCTACATAGGTATCAAATCTAACCGGCACATCGCATATAGTCAGTTGGGTACCACAATTAGGCATTTACTGTACCTCCGATATAATCCAGTACGAGCCCGACCAACTCTCTTTTGCCGTGGTGTTTGATGTATGATTCAATCTGCGCCTTGTGTTCCCTGGGAAAAGCGAGGGTAACACTGTACAGGTCGGGCTTGTGGTCAACGTCGGCAAAATCATTTTCCAGTAAGCTGTTAATGTGTTCATAGTTGACTGACTCGCCGCAGTAAAAGCCGAATGCTGACATATCAATGTCCGGGATATCAGCTATTTCTGCGGCTAGTATAGCCCTGTTAAGGGCCGTATCAAGGGTTAGTTTATTGTGTATATGGGTATAGGCTCGCCGCTGGTTATCGGTGAGGTGGTCTAATCTAATACAGGGAACCGTAGTCATATCAAGCTCCCTGCAAGCAAGAACCCGGCCATGACCTTCAACTATAGTGTTATCCTTACCCCATACCCCGACAGGGTCAATCATTTTAAATTGTTTTATACTGTTGACAAGGTGCTGAATTTGTTCTTCGGTATGTTCCTTAGCATTATCTTTATAAGGGGTTAAGGTGTCAATATCCAGCCAGACTACTTCCAGACTTACATTCTTTTCGTTTAGCCTATCTTGCATATTTCCTCCTTGTCGAGTTTTTCAAGAATTTTGCGGTGCTTTCGTCGTATGTTTCTTTCATCATAATACAAGGCCATACCTATTTTGACCCAGTTATATTTCTGGATATATCGCATACGCATTAAACGCCTTTCAAAGCTGGGTAATGCTTCTATAGCAACTTCTATTTTCAAGCGCAGAGCTTTGAGTTCTTCAATCTTTCGACTAAGTTCTTTTTCTATATCTATGTCGCTATTATCTGATTCAGTGCTGAAAGTTGTATCTTTATGCCAACTGTTTTTTATTTCATTTTCTAATTCCTTAATTTCCTTACCAAGATCTTTATACTGCGCTCCTAAATTCCAAACAGCCATCTCTTCACCTCTGTAAAATATGTTTTAATTGTTTACTTCCCAATAAAGCAACCTGTTAAAAATATGATTATATAAATGAGTACGAAAAAAGACACTGCCCATCACAGTGTCTTTTTTTAAAAGGAGGTGCATCAAATGAAAAAGCTTTTATCCACTATCCACGCTATCATAATA
>DXZC01000034.1 GCA_019415505.1 Peptococcaceae bacterium
CTATTATTTTAGCGGGGAAATAAAAACAGCGTCGCAAGTCGCTGTTTTTATTTATTGTCAATTTGGGCTGTATGACGCTATTGCGGAAATTTTTAAGTTTGCAGATATGTTTATGCAGGTTGTAAGCTCCATTTAAGAGTTGCTTTGGCAACTCTAACCAATGTGTGGTAGTCCTTTATGTTAGCTGAATCGTAGGTTTTTATTAAGGCCCTAAAGCAAAATACGTTGCCTATATTTCCGGGCTGGGAGTCAATTATCTGTATTGCGTCGGTTATAGTATTATCGTTTTTACTTATTAGACAAGGGAAAATTTTATCTTTACAATTACAATATAAAAATGTATCTGTAGTTTAGGGTACCGGAAAAGAGACTATTTGAGATACTCAGGAGAAATGGTTGTTATGAGAAAGCGAGGACGGATTATGAAGGTTCCCATAATAGTGACTACTGCTCTAAGGAGGTGGCTCGACTAAATGAAAACTTTATCAAGTGAGGTTATCAAGGAGATACAATGCCTGGCGGCGGAATATAAAGAATCCAGCGAACGGCTGATGGAAATTCTCTTGAAGATACAAGAAATTGCCGGTAATAGCTTCAGCAAGGAAACTATGGAAATTGTGAGCAATGCTACGGCAATTCCAGAATCAAAGCTCCATGATTATATTTCGTTTTACGCCATGTTTTCCACTGAAAATAGGGGCAAGTATATTATTCGGATGTGCAAAAGCGCTCCCTGTCATGTTTGCGGGGCTAGGGAAGTGGCACGGGCTATCTGCGACTTTTTAGGTGTTTTGCCAGGTGAAACAACTGAAAACGGGCTGTTTACTGTGGAATTTTGCGAATGTATAGGCCTTTGTGAGTCCTCTCCATCGGTTATGATTAACGACAAGCCGTATAGTAATTTAACACCCAGTAAAATAAGAGAGATTCTGACAGAATATGCTCAGCTGGAGGAAGGGGTGACAGTATGATTGAGGAAACAAAAATCATAACCCAAAATATTGGCAAATATGACGCCGGTTCTGTAGAGGGCTTTAAGGCATGCGACGGCTTTAAAGGCTTAGAAAAAGCGTTATCTATGTCCCCCCAGGAAGTGGTGGATGTCATCACAGCCTCTGGCCTGCGAGGTAGGGGCGGCGCCGGCTTTCCCGTGGGATTAAAGTGGGATATGGTGCTGGATACGCCGGCGGACCAGAAATACATAGTTTGTAACGCTGACGAAGGTGAACCTGCCACCAATAAAGACCGGATTCTGATGCAGGGCGATCCCTTACTGCTACTGGAAAGTATGGCTATCACCGGTTACGCTGTCGGAGCCACTAAGGGCTATATATATTTGCGGGCGGAATATCCTTATATTTTCCCGGTCCTGCGGGAAGCTATGGCAAACGCTACTGCCGCAGGTTATTTAGGCAAAAATATTTTAGGTACGGATTTTGATTTTGAGTTGGCTTTGGTCTCCGGCGGTGGAGCGTATGTCTGCGGTGAGGAGACGGCCTTAATTGAATCCATAGAAGGCAAGCGCGGGGAATCCCGCTTTAAGCCGCCTTACCCAGGTTTACAGGGACTATATGACAAGCCGACTGTAATTAATAATGTGGAAACCCTGGTTAACGTGCCGATTATTCTCCGCCATGGCGCCCAGTGGTACCGGGGCATAGGAACCGACGACTCCCCGGGCACTAAGTTATACACTCTGTGCGGTAATCTGAACCGGCGGGGAATTTTTGAATTGCCCATGGGTATGCCTTTAAAGGACCTTATTTATGAGGTTGGTGGCGGCGTTTGCGGCGGCGAGCTTTTGGGGGTACAGTTGGGCGGCGGTAGCGGCCCCATCATCAATGCCTCGCAAATAGATATTAATTTAGAAATAGACCAGGTTGGGCCTGATGGTATTTCCGTTGGCGCCGGTGGCGTTATGGCCATTAACGACAGCCATAATATTATAGATATTGTAGAAAACACCTTGGAGTTTTTCGCTGATGAAAGCTGCGGTAAATGCACACCCTGCCGGGAAGGTACAATGCAGCTTTTGCGGCTGGTGCGGAAAATAAAACATGGCGAAGGTCAGCTTAGCGATTTGGAAAATCTGGAGGAATTGGCCCGGGTTATGATGGACGCCTCCTTGTGCGGTTTAGGTCAGGCTTCGCCTGTGCCGTTGCTATCTTCTCTGAAGAATTTTAACGATGTATTTATGGAAGTTCTGAAAGGAGGAGATAGAAAATGGTAACTTTGACGATTGACGGCCAAATAGTAGAAGTTGACGCTAACGCTACTTTATTGGAAGCGGCTCGGGCCGCTGATATTAAAATACCCACTCTCTGCTATCATCCCGACCAGAAGGTTAAAGCTAACTGCCGTATTTGCGTTGTGGAAGTGGAAGGTCAACGGGTTTTGGCCCCGGCCTGTTCCACACCGGTACGCCACGGTATGGTAGTGAAAACAACCTCCCATAGGGTGCGGCAAGCCAGAAAGAATATTTTGGAGTTGATTTTTGCCCACCACTCTAAGGATTGTTTGCAGTGCGATAAAAACGGCACCTGCGAATTGCAGGAAATAGCTCATGATATGCAGTTTAATTATGAGGTGCGCTATCCTTTAGAAATAAAGGGCGATGGCCAAAAGGATCTTTCCTCGCCCTCTATTACCAGGGATATTTCTAAATGTGTTGATTGTAACCGCTGTTTTTCTACTTGCAATGACGTGCAGACTGTCTGCGCCCTTTCTCGCTCCGGACGCGGTTATCGGACCTTGGTTGGGCCTGCCTTTGGTAAGAAGCTGGCGGAAACTGTCTGTATAAATTGCGGCCAGTGTGTGCAGGCTTGTCCTGTTGGCGCCCTTGTGGTCCATGATGACCGTGACGCTGTTTGGCAAATGCTGGATAGTGACAAAGAAGTAGTGGTTCAGGTAGCGCCGGCTGTGCGGATTACCTTGGCTGAAGCTTTAGACGAGGACCCCGGCGTGGTTAGCACTGGCAGAATTGTAACGGCCCTCAAGAGATTAGGCTTTGACAAGGTATTTGATACGGACTTTACTGCTGACCTGACAATTATGGAAGAAGGTACCGAGCTATTGGGCCGTTTGCAAAATGGCGGCGTGCTGCCGATGATTACCTCCTGTAGTCCGGGCTGGATTAAGTTCTGCGAAACATTTTACCCCGATTGTTTACCCAATTTATCCTCTTGTAAATCACCCCAGGGTATGTTTGGCGCTGTGATTAAAACTTATTACGCTGAAAAGGCTGGTAAAGCGCCAAGTGATATATATAGCGTTTCCATTATGCCCTGTACGGCGAAGAAGTTTGAAGCTAAACGACCCGAATTGGGACGCGACGGTTACCGGGATATTGACGCTGTTTTGACGGTACAGGAATTAGCTAAGATGATTAGATACGCTGGTATCCGTTTTGTAGATTTGCCGGAGACCGATTTTGACGCTCCCTTCTGCACTGGTTCCGGGGCTGGGGAAATTTTCGGCGCCACCGGCGGCGTAATGGAAGCCGCTTTACGCACCGTCTATGAAGTTGTCACGAAAAAAGAGCTTCAGGATATTGAGTTTACAACAGTCCGCGGCTTTGAGGGTATTAAAGAGGCGGCGGTAGAAGTAGGGGACTTAACGGTTAAAGTAGCCGTGGCCCACGGTTTAGGCAATGCCCGTAAGCTGATGGACGCTGTCCGGGCTGGTGAGGCTGATTACCACTTTATAGAAATTATGGCCTGTCCTGGCGGCTGCATTGGCGGCGGCGGCAATCCCATAAAAAATGGCGAAAAAATGGCTCAACGCATTAAAGCTGTTTATTCTACTGATAAAACCCTGCCCATTCGCAAGTCCCACGAAAACCCGGCTATTACCATGCTTTATGAGGATTACTTTATTAAGCCTAATAGCCATAAGTCCCATGAACTACTCCATACTACCTATACAGACAGGAGTGACATTGTTAAATAAGGTGTTTCTTGGGGATAGGAAATACTTTATTAGATAAAGCCATCTGGACATGGGAGAACCCGTATTGACTTAGTCAATACGGGTTCTCTCGTTATGTTGTTATTCAGGGTACTGTTATATATTTATCCCCTCGTTATACTGCTATTCAGTCTATTATCTCGCTATACTGTTACTTAGTCTATCCTCCCAGTTTCAAGGTTAAATAGCTTGAACTTATGCGCCTAGTAGAATTTGACGCTAACAAATTATTTCTATTAGTTACCCAAGGTCTAGATGCCCCTGTTCTGCGCCCCTTGTGAAGATCCTAGAAATGAGCTTAGTAACGAAATTACCAATTTTATTTTTTGGCAGTAAACAACTTTTGTGTTATAATGGGCCTTAGTAAATTTACCCCAAGGGATTAGATAATGGGAGATTATAATGATTATGAGGGTTTATAATCATTGAGAGATTATGAGGAATTATAATGATAGAGATTTTAATAGTAGAGGACGATAACGCCTTATCCCAGGGCATAGCCTTGTCTCTGCGGGATAATGACCGCCGCCTTACCCAGTGCCCTACCTTAGCCGCGGCCCGTGAGGCCATGGCCGGTTTCTCTTATGATTTACTGATTCTTGATATTGGCTTACCAGACGGCGACGGTCTTAACTTTTGCCGTGAAGTGCGCCGTAGCTCCGATGTGCCTATTCTTTTCCTAACAGCTAATGACGCGGAATATGATGAGGTTGCGGGTTTGGAAGCCGGCGGCGACGATTATATTACCAAGCCTTTTAGCCTAGCCATACTTAGAGCCAGGGTGGAGGCTATTTTACGTCGCCAAGAGAAACATGGCGCCGAAGTGGTGTCAATAGCGAACATGACCTTTGATTTTAACGCCTTAATATATACTAAAAATGGCCGGGAGCTGATACTGAGCAAGACTGAGCAGCGGCTTTTACGGCTGCTGGTGCAAAATCCCGGCCAGACCTTGACTAGAGATTTGCTTTTAGATAAGGTGTGGGACGGCGGTGAGTTTGTCGATGAAAATACCCTTTCTGTGGCTATACGCCGTTTGAGAACTAAATTGGAGGACGACCCAAAAAAGCCCCGCTATATTCAAACTGTTTACGGTATTGGGTACCGCTGGAAGGAGACTGAGTAGTGATGCTGTTTTATAATATTGAATTACTATGGTTACTAATCCCGCTCCTCTTTATAGTGTGCTTGGTTGCCGTTTATTACGTCTGGCAGGCTAGAAAAACAATGGCCGGTTTGGAAACAATGGTGGATAAGGCCATTGACGGCGATTTTAAACCGGAGCATTATAATGAGAGCCAGCTTTCCCGCTTAGAGGTAAAGCTGTGGCATTTTTTAAACGCCAGCAGTCTTTCCCGTAAGAACTTAGACGCTGACCGCGCTAGGATAAAAACCCTAATTGGCGATATTTCCCACCAGACGAAAACACCAATCGCCAATATTTCCTTATATGCCCAACTCCTCCAAGAACAGGAGTTACCTCAGGAGTTTAATTCCTGGGTTACGGAAATATCAAACCAGAGCCAAAAGTTAGGCTTTTTAATTGAGTCTATGGTTAAGCTATCCCGTTTGGAAACAGGTGTAATACAGGTAAAGCCCCGTAAAGATTCCTTGTCAGAGCTTTTGCAGACAGTTGCGGCTTCTTATAGTGAAGCAGCTCTGGAGAAGGGGGTTAGGTTTACCGTGGAGTCAGCTAATTTAGAGGCTTATTATGATAAAAAATGGACCGCTGAGGCCCTGGGGAATTTGGTGGATAATGCTATAAAGTATACTGCTGCCGGCGGCTATGTGCAGGTAACAGCCAGAGAATACGAATTGTTTTGCCGTATAGATGTGAGGGATAACGGTTTGGGCATTGCTGAGGGGGAGCACGCCAAAATATTTGCCCGCTTTTACCGGGGCGCGGCTGTAGCCAATGGGCCTGGGGTTGGCGTGGGCCTTTATTTAGCGAGAGAGATTGCTCTTGCCCAGGGCGGGTATATTAAAGTTCATTCCCAGGTTGGCCATGGCAGCACTTTTTCCCTATATTTGCCCAAAAACCAGGCGCTGGACATAACCAAGCAACGGCATGTTTTATAATGTTTGACCCTAAACCTTAAATATGCCAAAAAGAAACCTTTAAATCTGACAAATCTGTAGGAATCTTTTTTACCCAGGTAAGATTCTGGTAAGATTGTTTTGTTAAGATCTGTATTACCAAGTGGAAAAACTGTGTAATACGGATTTTTATTTACTAAATATTAATAAATTTAGGTCTTAACCGCTTGGACATAATATTTACAGGAGGAAATGCAGATGACAATTTTACAAACCATGGCTTTAAAAAAATATTATGGCAGCGGCGATACCGAGGTTCACGCCCTGGATGGGGTAGATCTGGCTGTAGCGGAGGGAGCCTTTGTCTCTATTGTGGGGACTTCCGGCAGCGGTAAATCCACGCTTTTACATATGCTGGGCGGTTTAGACAGGCCCACCTCCGGCAAAGTTTGGGTGGACGGCACGGAACTGTTTTCCTTAAAGGACGAGGAATTGACGATTTTTCGCCGCCGTAAAATTGGCTTTGTTTTTCAAAGCTACAATCTTGTGCCGGTGCTGAATGTTTATGAAAATGTGGTGTTGCCCATTGAATTGGACGGCAATTCGGTGGATAAAAAATATGTGGCACAGATTATTGATACCTTGGGTTTGGGATCTAAATTACAAAATTTACCGGGCCAACTATCCGGCGGGCAGCAGCAAAGGGTCGCTATAGCCAGAGCCTTAGCCGCCAAACCGGCAATTGTGCTGGCAGACGAACCTACCGGCAACTTGGATAGTAAAACCAGCCAGGATGTTTTAAGTTTACTCAAAATTACCGGGGAAAAATTTGGCCAAACCATCGTTATGATTACCCATAATGAAGAGATTGCCCAGTTGGCAGATGAAATTGTCCGCATTGAAGACGGCCGTATCCTTACCACAGAGGGGCGGTGAGGGCCATGCGAAAAGTTAAAAACAAAAAAGCTATACGCAATGTAGCCCAAAAGAGCTTCAAGAGCAACCGGGTACGCAATATCATCGCCATTCTGGCCATAGCCTTAACCACCATTCTTTTTACCAGCTTATTTACGCTGGGTATTGGCACTATTGAAGCTTTTCAGCAAGCCACCATGCGCCAGGCCGGCGGAGACGGCCATGCTGTGCTTAAATATATGACAGAGGAACAGTTTAACGACGTCAAGGACCACCCTTTAATTGAGGAGATAGCCTATGACCGGATACTCTGCGATGATGTGGAAAACTCTTGTTTTCTCAAGCGTCGGGCGGAGTTTTGGTATTATGATGACGTAGGTCTGCAATTAGGCTTTATCCAGCTACAGGAAGGTCACAAGCCCCAGGCTGTTAATGAGGTTATTGCCGATACCACTACCTTGCAGCTTCTGGGCGTACAACTGGAAGTAGGCGCGCCCATCTCCCTGACTTTGAATATCCGCGGGGAATCTGTGACCAGGGATTTTGTTTTAGCAGGTTGGTGGGAGTCAGACCCGGCCTTTAATGTGGGGCAAATTTTCGCTTCCCAAGCCTATGTTGAGGCCCATGAGGCTGAATTGGTTAACACCTATTATGAGGATTACTCCCTGACCGGGGCCATTAACTCTTATATTATGTTTAGCAATAGCTTCAATTTAGAAGATAAGCTAGATACAGTTATCACTGAAAGCGGTTATTCCCTGAATGAGGATGACCCTAATTATATTGCCAGTAATGTAAACTGGGCTTACCTCTCCGGTAACTTTGGTATGGATCCAAGTAGCATCGGGGCAATACTCGGCGGCTTACTGTTGATTATGCTTACCGGCTATCTGATAATTTACAATATCTTTCAAATATCCGTAACTAAAGACATCCGTTTTTACGGTCTGCTTAAAACTATCGGCACCACCAAGAAGCAAATACGCAAAATTATCCGCCACCAAGCCTGGCTGCTCTCGGCCATAGGCATACCCATTGGCTTGGTATTAGGCTTCTTCGCCGGTAAGTCCTTAGTGCCAATCTTAGTAAATAATTCTACCTACTCCGGCACTCATTTTACTGTTTCCCCCAGTCCTTGGATATTCCTAGGCTCAGCGGCTTTTGCCCTAATTACGGTATTTATTAGTACCTTAAAACCGGGTAGAATCGCGGGCCGAGTTTCGCCGGTGGAGGCTACCCGCTATACTGAAGGCGGCAAGCAGAGGCCTAAAAAGCTGAAAAAAACCGCGAACGGCGGCAAGCTTTCCCGTATGGCCCTAACTAACCTGGGCCGGAATAAAAGCCGCACAATTCTAGTTATACTCAGTTTATCCCTGAGTTTGGTGCTTTTCAATACTGTGTTTACCCTTTCCCATAGTATTGACATGGATAAATATGTTGCCAAATTCAATGACACTGATTTCCTGGTGGCTAATGCCGACTATTTTAATTATGAATTCCAGGGTGATGAAAACCAAACCAGTGAAACTATGATTGAGGCTGTGCGGCAGCAGCCTGGGTTTGAGGCTGGCGGTCGTTTTTACGGCGGTAGTGAAGAGGGCTTTTGCGTGAGGGATCCCCGAAATCCTGACCAGGATTATAATGTAAATGATTTGGGCGATTATTTTGCCGCCGTCTATGGCGCGGATGATTTCCCTCTGATGGACTTGGACCTCTTAGACGGCGAATTGGATTACGATAAACTGGCCTCCGGCGATTATATTCTGGAGGGGGTTTGGCTGGATGACTACAACCGGCCGATGGACGAAACCAGGCATTTTGAGGTTGGCGATAAAGTCACCATTGGGCGTTACGCCAGAGACGCTGAAGGTAACGCTTTAGATTATGAAACCAGGGAGTTTACCGTATTGGGCCATGTGGCTATTAAATATTATACTAACACCGATGGTATCGGCTGGGATTACATCTTCTACCTGCCCGCTGAGATATATAAAACTATGGTGGAAACACCGGCGGTAATGAGTTATGTGTTCGATGTAGCCGCAGACCAGGAAGACGCTATGGAGAATTTTCTCAAGGATTATACCGCTAACATTGAGGTCACTATGAATTATAGCTCCAAGGCTACTGCCTTAGCCTCCTTCCAGGAATTATATGATATGATTATTCTTGTAGGCGGCGCCCTCAGCGGGGTAATTGGTCTTATTGGCGTGTTAAACTTTATCAATGCCATACTCACGGGAATTTTGACCCGCCGTCGTGAGTTTGCCATGCTGCAAAGTATTGGTATGACAAGGGTACAGCTCCGCAAGATGCTAATTTTTGAAGGCTTATACTATGCTTTGGCTACCAGCGTTTTCTCCCTAGTGCTGGCAACTTTATTCTCCTTAATTGTGGTGAAGCCCTTAACGGGACAATTATGGTTCCTCTCCTATGATTTTCTTATTTGGCCTTTACTGTGCCTATTACCTGTAATAATTATCTTAGGCATTGTTATTCCCGCTATTTGTTATGCCGCCGCCAATAAGCAGTCTGTGGTAGAGCGTTTAAGGGATTCAGAGTAACAACAGCATTAAATGTTGACTCACAACCCAATACAGAGCAATAGCCCCGGTCAGTTCTTAGACCGGGGCTATTTTATACATTTTAATTAAGGTTAGCAGCATTTAGTAAAAGGCGCCATGGTGAGGCGAATAAAGTAACCTTGGTCATGGGAGCAAACCGGGCAAATTGCCGGGGCTTGGCCCGCTTCTATTACATGGCCGCAATTTAGGCACATCCAGCCGGTCTGTACGTCGGAGATAAAGAGGCTGCCATCGCTCATCATTTGGGCAAATTCCCCAAAACGGTCGCCGTGAGTCTTTTCAATTTTGGCAATTTCCCGGAAGTGGCGGGCAATTTCGCTAAAACCCTCGTCCTCGGCAATATTGGCAAAGTCGGGATAAATGCTTTCAAATTCCTCAAACTCATTGTGCTGCGCTTGTTTTAAAAGGGTAAGAGCGTCAGTGCCGGCGTCCACCGGATAAGCGGCGTCAATCATGATATTTTGACTGCCGCCCTGGAGTAAATGTTTGTAAAAGATTTCCGCGTGTTCCTTTTCCTGATCCGCTGTAAAGGTAAAGACAGCTTCCACCACATGAAGTTTTGAGCTTTTAGCCGTTGAAGCCGCGAAGGTATAGCGGTTTCTGGCCTGACTTTCTCCGGCAAAAGCTCTTAATAGATTGACCTTCGTTTCACTGCTGTTAAAATCTACCATAAATAAAAAATCCTCCAAATATACAATTCTTTAACTATATTATTGTAAATTGGCTGGATTTTATGCGTCAGACCGCTGAACTCTTGTGCTTTAAGACTCTTAAATGGCTAAAAATTGCAGCTATAAGTATGCTACCTTTATTTTAGAGTCTTCGCCATTTTATAGCTCCCGCAAAATAATGTCAGTTTCGCCGCTATTGCTGCCTGGCGCAACGCGCAATACCTTGGGATGGGAAACGTATGCGGCCATAGCGTCCTTTATATCCGTACCGCTGTTGTAACCGTGAATAATCCTCAAGCGGTAAACCTCTTTTCCGGCCCGCCGCAGTTCACTATCGATTTTAACCTTTGCCTGGTAAAGATTTAAGCCATGGACGTCAATACGTTTAATCCCCGCTGCCATGGTATCGCCTCCCTTAAAATTCCGCTGACCCCGCTGTACGGGGGAAGGGTATAACATCCCTGATGTTGCTCACGCCGGTAACGTACATGAGGAGCCTCTCAAAACCCAAGCCGAATCCGGCGTGGGGCGCGCCGCCGTAGCGTCGCAAATCCAGATACCAGCTGTATTCCTGGGGATCAAGGTTGCCTTCTTCCAGAGCTGATTTTAAGATCTCCCAGCGCTCCTCACGTTGTGAGCCGCCGATTATCTCTCCCACGCCGGGAACTAAGAGATCCATAGCCGCTACTGTTTTGCCGTCGTCGTTGCGCCGCATATAAAAAGCTTTTATTCCTTTGGGATAATCGGTGACGAATAGAGGTTTTTTGAATACCTCCTCTGTAAGGTAGCGTTCGTGTTCCGTTTGCAGGTCTAAGCCCCACTCGGGGGTATATTCAAAATCTTTTGTTGCTTTAACCAATAACTCAATAGCTTCAGTATAAGTTATCTTGGCAAAATCAGCCTTAATGATTTGGTTAAGGCGCTCTAATAAGCCCTGGTCGTAAAAGTTATTAAAAAATTGCATTTCTTCAGGACACTCAGCCAAAATGGCTTGTAGGACATATTTTATCAAGTTCTCGGCCAAGTCCATATCGTCCTGTAAATCAGCAAAGGCAATTTCCGGTTCAATCATCCAAAACTCTGCGGCATGGCGCTGGGTGTTGGAGTTTTCCGCCCGAAAGGTGGGGCCAAAGGTGTAGACTTTGGCAAAGGCTAAGGCCAGGCACTCCGCCTCCAGTTGGCCGCTGACTGTCAAGTTAGTGCTCCTGCTGAAGAAGTCCTGACTAAAGTCTACGGTACCATCGTCCCGGCGGGGCGGCTCGTCAGCTGGCAGAGTCGTAACCCGAAAGGTTTCCCCGGCTCCCTCACAGTCGCTGCCGGTAATTATCGGCGTATGCACATAAATAAAGCCCTGGGCGTGGAAAAAATTATGGATGGCCAGGGCCAGAGCGGAACGTACCCGAAACACAGCCGCTAAAGTGTTGGTCCTGGGTCTAAGGTGCTGAATGGTACGGAGATACTCCAGAGTGTGGCGCTTTTTTTGCAGCGGGTAGTCTGGTGTGGAATGGGCTACTACCCTAATAGAGGTAGCCTGAATCTCACAGGCTTGTTTGGCTGCGGGGGTGAGAACCAAGGTTCCTGTTACGGTTAAAGCCGCTCCCACATTTTCTTTGGCTATTGCCGTAAAATTATCTATTTGTTCAGCAGCAAAAACTACTTGGATGTTTGGGAAAGAGGTGCCGTCGTTTAGTTCAATAAAGCCGATGTTTTTGGAAGCGCGTATAGTTTTGACCCAGCCTTTGATAGTGATGACCTTATCTTGGTATTTATCGCTGGCGGCTAAGATAGTTTTAACATCAATATTTTTATAGCTTTGGCTCATATTTTTACCTCGAATTTTGATATATTCAGTATAGCATATCCCAATAAAACAGAAAAGATTTATTTTTACAAGATTTTTTTGTGCAAAATGCCTTTTCCCAAGCGGTTGCTACTTGACTTTTCTGGAGTTTTGAGGGAAAATATGAATATTATACAACGAAATATTTTAATCTTGAAAGGAAGAGGAAGGATGAAAAAAACACTAAAGTTACTCTCTGTCATCGTTATGGCGTTTGCTCTCTGCCTATCCTTTGCAGCTTGCGGCGGCGATGATAAGCCTGCTGAAGACGCTGGCACAGATACCACAGAAGGTACTGCTGATAACGGTACTTTTAAAGTTGGTATGGAATGCGGTTACGCCCCCTTTAATTGGACCCAAATTGACGATTCCAACGGCGCTGTAGCCCTGAGTGATGGTAGTTACGCTGGCGGTTACGATGTGGAAATCGCCAAGATTATCGCTGATGCTCTTGGCAAGGAACTGGAAATAGTGAAAACAAGCTGGGACGGTCTGCCCCAGGCTTTGCAATCCGGCACTATTGACGCTATTATCGCCGGGATGAGCGCCACTGCCGACCGGGCTGAAACCATTGATTTCAGCGACCTTTACTATGATAGCGTTTTAGTTATGGTTGTAAGAGCGGACGGCGATTATGCTGACGCCACTTCTTTAGCTGATTTCTCCGGCGCGAAAGTTACCGGTCAGCTCAATACCTTCCATGATAGTGTAGTAGACCAAATTCCCGATGTTAACCACGTTACCGCTATGGAAGACTTTCCCGCTATGCGCGTAGCCTTGGAAAGCGGCGTTATTGACGGTTATGTTTCCGAAAGACCGGAAGGTCTTTCCGCTGCCGCTGCTAACAGCAATTTCGCTGTAGTAGAGTTTGCCGATGGCGAAGGTTTTGATTATACTCCCGCTGACGTAGCTATTTCCGTTGGTTTGAAAAAAGGCTCTGACGACCTTAAAGCGGAAATCAACGAAATTTTAGCTGGCGTCTCTGAAGACATGCGCTTGGACTTGATGGATCAAGCTGTAAAAAATCAACCGGCTGCCGAATAAACTGAGTTTTATATTCCTTAGAGGTTTGGGAGTTGACGAGCTGGAGTTTTCTTTGTTCTCGTCAACTCTTAAGCCTGTATTTGTAAAACTTGATGGGAAACATTGTGGACAGGCTTATCCTGTCCATCTCCATGATATAAGAAAATCATCTATTTAGGAGCTATTATGTTTGAATTAGCAGCAGCGACCGGTGGCGCTTCGGGGTTTTTCGCCGATTCCTGGTCCATTTTAACTACCTACTGGCCCATGTTTTTACGTGGTACCGGAGCTACCTTACTTATTGCCATCACCGGTACAATTACTGGCTCTATTATTGGCCTTATTATTGGCGTTATTCGCACAATACCTCTTCACCCTGGCGACTCGGCTCTCAAGAGGGGATTGCTAAAAGTAGTAAACGTTATTTTGTCCATATATATAGAAGTATTTCGCGGCACACCCATGATTGTTCAGGCCATGGTAATTTATTATGGTATAGCCTGGATTTTCGGTATCACCCTCAATCCTATTGCGGCGGGTTACTTTATTGTATCTATTAATACCGGCGCCTATATGGCGGAAATTGTGCGCGGTGGCATTATTGCCGTGGACAAGGGCCAATTTGAAGCAGCCCACTCTATCGGCATGACCCACGGACAAACTATGTTAAATATTGTTTTGCCCCAGGTTATGCGAAATATTCTGCCTGCCACTGGCAATGAGTTTGTGATTAACATTAAGGATACTTCGGTTTTAAGCGTTATTTCCGTGAGCGAGTTGTTTTATCGCTCTAAGTCCATTGCCGGCAATAATTTTAAATACTTTCAGGTATTTTTAATTACCTGCATTATCTACTTAATTCTGACATTTACAGTGACTCGCCTCCTGCGTCTTTTTGAACGTAAATTGGCGGGAAGCGATACATATACCATACATGGTTCCCAAACTACGCCGGAATCCGAAATAAAAGTGGAGGAGCAATATGACAAGTAAAGATAAGGTCATTGAAGTTCGCCACCTGCAAAAGGTGTTCGGCAGCAATGAGGTTCTCAAGGATATTAATTTTGACGTCAGCGAGGGGGAAGTAGTCTGTATCATTGGTTCTTCCGGTTCTGGTAAATCCACCTTGCTGCGGTGTATAAATCTACTGGAAACCGCCACTGACGGGGATATTTATTACCGTGGTACCGATATTCACAGCAGCGGCCTGACCGGGGCCCAATACCGTACTAAGCTAGGTATGGTATTTCAGCAGTTTAACTTGTTCAATAACTTATCAGCTTTGGATAACTGTACTATAGGGCTGGTTAAGGTGTTAAAAAAGAACAAGAAGGATGCCAAAAAAATAGCCATGAAATATTTGGAGCAGGTGGGAATGTCGGAGTATATTTCTGCCCGTCCCGCCCAGCTATCAGGTGGCCAAAAACAGCGGGTAGCTATTGCCAGGGCCTTATCTATGGAGCCTGACGCATTGCTATTTGATGAACCTACCAGCGCCTTGGACCCGGAAATGGTGGGAGAAGTGCTTAAGGTTATGAAAAACCTGGCGGAGTCCGGTTTAACTATGCTCGTAGTTACCCATGAGATGAGTTTTGCCCGTGACGTGGCGGATAGGGTAGTTTTTATGGACGACGGCGTAATTGTGGAGGAAGGCAAGCCGGAGGTCATCTTCAGTAATCCGGTTCACGCTAGAACCAAAGAATTCCTCAAACGTACTTTAGCGGATAACTAACTAAGTTTAGCCACGACAGGATAGTCGTGGCTTTTTTAATCAATAAATTTAAAATGGCAACCGCTATACGGCTGCCGAGGGGAGGCGTTGTTATGAAATTAGTAGCGGTTTTAGGAAGCACCCGGAAGGATTCAGTATCTCGCAAAATAGCCGAGGAGGTTATGCGCGGCGTTGAAAGCAAGGGTGGGAAAACAGTGGTTTTTGCTGAGGATAAGATGAGTGTAAAAGGCTGTACAGGTTGCGGGGCCTGTAAAAGGCAGAACAGCGAT
Organism: Peptococcaceae bacterium; assembly: GCA_019415505.1. Lineage (GTDB taxonomy): Bacteria > Bacillota > Dehalobacteriia > UBA7702 > UBA7702 > Cryptoclostridium. Next base: position 15,039 of record DXZC01000034.1, read on the forward strand.
TGTGTAATTGATGACGATATGCAAGCCTATTATCAAGAATTGCACGACTGCGATGCGCTTTTAGTCGCCGCGCCTAATTACTATTCACAGGTAGCTGGACATATGATAACATTTATGAACCGTCATTTCTGTCTGATGACAGCCCAAAAGGTTTCCCGGCTGGAACCAGGTATTAAGCTGGTGGGGGTATTCGCCCAGGGCGCTCCTGTGGGAGTAGAGCAATATATGCGCAATTATGATTGGTACCTCAATACTTTTACCTATTATGGTATGGAAGTGGCCGGCAGCCTAGTAGCCGGTGGCAATAGCGACCTGGGGCCTACTGGCGAAATTATGACCAAGGCCTTTGCCCTGGGCCAAAGCTTATAAAAATTTTAGAGCAAAAATAATAGAACAGCGATAATAAAACAATAAATAATTGAGCAACAAGAAATAGTATGGCACAAAAAAGTAAAGAGAGGCGTTTCCTACAGGAAACTCCTCTCTTGGTTTATTTATATCTAAAATTAGGTTGGTCTTACGGGCCGAATTTTTAGGCTTCCCTTGAGCCAGTTATAGTGCCGATGTAAGGTTTTTAAATATTGTGACCTTTATTGTAAGCTGCTGCCTGGGGCTTTTTTAGTCTTAGCTTAATTAATCATTTTATGTTGTATAAATTTTGCGCCTTGATTTGGCAAAAATCAATACCCACCTGTATTTTTCTGCGCATATTTACCAAAAAATGGGGCACAATAGAGTCAAAAGGAGGAGGCTATGGCGGAGTATAACAGGAGTGATCTGTTAGCGGCGGGTAAAATTCCGGGTTTACCTATATTTTCCTGGGATCGCGGCGGTTTTTTGGGACGTGCCCGCCAATGTTATTTAGATATTGAGGCCGGCACTTTAGGCGGCATAGTGGTGGAGGAAAGCAACTTTCGCCGGCGTAAGGCCTATATAAATGTAGACAAAATACTAAAAATTTACCGGGACGGCATCATTGTAAAGGATAAAAACGCTATAGTCTGGGGTAAAAATTTACCCCAAGGACAAATTCCTCTCAGTGATTTTTTAAACAGAGCTGATTTAGTATATGGTGAAGGTGAAGTAATATCCGATTTATTTTTTGACGCTAACTTTAAGATTGTAGGCGGTGAAATATCAGGTGGTTTCTGGCAGGATATCAGTACAGGGCGGGGCTTTTGCCCTTGGCGAAAATTGTCGGAAAAAACCAAATTACAAGAAAATGGCAGGTGATAAAATGCGTTGTCCCGTATGTCAAAGTAGGGAAGTGGGGATTATAGGTGAAGACCGGTATTTTTGCTGGAATTGCCAGGTGGAATTCAATAACGCTGCGGAAGTATTCACCATCTCTTTAGAGGGTAATCTCACCAAAACTGCGGTCAAATAGCTTCGTTGTCATAATGACAATGGGAGGTGAGTCTTTGTATTCAAAGAGTAGGACCTGTATTTTGCCAGCTATTTTAATTGGTTCCGCTCTCCTTTGGTATTACAATGATAAAATGGAATCTAAAAGAGGGCATTTTAATATGGAACCCATGATTATTTTCCCCAAAGGCATGGAAAAGAAAGCCAAAGCGGTGATGAAAGAAGTAAAAAAAGTCTGGGAGGAAATCATGTAAGCTAAAAGGTGGGCGCAAGCCCACCTTTTAGACTATATAGCATGTAAATACAGCGGCCGTTCCTCCTCAGCTAAGTATCAGCAGCAGTAGTCTGGGAATTAATAGCCACTTTTTCGTAACAGTCTATCATCTTTGCTGGCAATAAGCCGAAGGTGGGCTAGGCCCGCCTTCTACTATTTTTACTGAGATGCTTTGGGCAATGGCGTTTAGACATATGTTAATTTTGGAGGAAAGATGACGAAGAAACATCAAGCCTATATATTGATAACTGTTATAGCCCTGGCCTTTATTTTGTTTTTCTGGTTTTTTCCAGAGTTCGTCTATTTGGTTTTTGGGGCCATAGCCTTTGCCTATTTGCTGGACCCCATGGTTCAACACTTTACCAAGAAAAATATGCCCAAGGCCGGGGCCATAGCCTTGAGCTATGGCATTATTGGCGTTGTGCTGCTTTTTCTGTTGTTTGTGGTATTCCCGCAATTCTATAAGGAAAGCTTAGGCTTATTAGGTAATGCGGAAAAATTTATTAATTACTTTACCGCGCTTTGGCATGATATTACAGCGAAAATTAGCAATGTACTCTCCCTTTCTTCCGTTGTGGAATGGGAGGGCGATGTTTTGCCATTCCTGGAAGCCCAAATAGACCAGTTTACCACCAACGTACTGGCCCGACTCATAGAGTTACCCAAAGATTTGTCTTACTTATTATTGGCTCCGGTTATAGCTTATTATTTCTTGCGGGATAGTAAATCCCTGGGCGGTAGCCTGCTCACGCTATTTCCGCCCCAACGCCGCAGTGACGTGCTGATTTTAGCCAAAGAAACCGACACTGTTATTCGTGGCTTTATAAGAGGTAATCTCTTGGTTTCCCTGGCCGTGGCTATTGTGACAACCGCGGGGCTTTGGCTGATTGGCGTTGATTACCCCCTGCTCTTAGGGGTGCTAAACGGTATATTCGATATTATCCCTTATTTTGGCCCTGTGCTGGGAGCGGTGCCGGTAATTCTATTTGCTCTTTTACAGCCTGATATCAATTTGCTCTGGGTTATTCTGCTTTTAGTAGCTGTGCAGCAGATGGAAAATATCTTTATATCTCCCCGGGTAATCGGGGATTGCGTAGGTTTACACCCTGTTACTATTATACTATTGGTCTTTTTAGGCGGTAGCGTGGGTGGTATTTTAGGTATGGTGCTCGTGATTCCCGTGGCCGCTGTGGCCAAGGTACTGCTGCTCTTTTTCTATGAGAGCTTTGTGGGTTATCGTTTTCATTGACATTTCCTACAAACAACTATATAATAA
>DXZC01000035.1 GCA_019415505.1 Peptococcaceae bacterium
GTATTTTTCTATATATCTTCTGATGTAGTCATAAAAGACTCACAATAATTATTCATTAATGACTCAAAAGCTCTTGATTTTGTCGAAAATTTTGATACAATAAGCCTAGGGTTAAAATAAATTGCTCACAGTGGAAAATTTTTTTCACCATCAGCCAAAGGGGGAGATTATATGGAGCGTAATTTAAAGCTTTCTTACGAGGAACTCCTGCGTATACTGGACAACAGCTTTGATGAAATTTTGGTTTTCGACGCTGCCGGCAACGTGGTATACGTCAACGCGTCCTGCATTAACCACTACGGCAAGCAGGCCGGGGATATGCTGGGCAAGCTGTCCAACGAGCTGGTGGAGCAAAACCTTTGGGGACCCCGGTTAAGCCCCCTGACCAGGCAATATAAAAAGCGGCTCACCATGGAGCAAATGTCCTGCACGGGCATTAAATTGCTGACCACGGCCACGCCGGTTTTTGATAAATATGGTGAAATCGAATATATCATAGAAAACGTGCGGGATATTTCCGAAAGCAACGGCTTACAGGAGGAGCTGGAGTCCTCCCGTGATTTCCTGGCGGAGGTTACGGAATACGTGGTCAAGCAGCGGATTAACGAATTTACTATCCGCAATTTCGTGGCTAACAGCGATGTGATGCAGGAGATAATCAAGAAGTCTTGGCGCATAGCGGAGGTAAATTCCAATGTTTTAATCACCGGCGAAAGCGGCACCGGCAAAGGGGTTATGGCCCGCTATATTCACGATTGCAGCCCCCGTAAAGGGGCCTCCTTTGTCAGCATCAACTGCGCCGCCCTGCCGGAATCCCTCATTGAATCGGAGCTATTCGGTTATCGCAAGGGGGCCTTTTCCGGCGCTGCCTCCAAGGGTAAAATCGGGCTCATCCGCACCGCGGAGAAGGGCACCTTATTCTTAGATGAAATCGGCGAGCTGCCCATGTCCGTACAGGCCAAACTCCTCCATTTTATTCAGGACGGCACCTATTTTGAGGTCGGCGGCACCCAGGAACGCCGGGCTGACTGCCGCATTGTGGCGGCCACCAACCAAAACCTTCAGGACATGGTTGAACAGGGCAAATTCCGGGAGGATTTATATTACCGCCTCAAGGTTTTTGAAATCACCATTCCCCCTTTGACCCAGCGTATAGACGATATAATTCCCTTGATAAACTTCTTTTTACAGAAGTATAATGATAAATATGGTCTCAATCAGCAGTTTTCTAAGGAAAGCCTCGATATGCTGGTAAGCTATGATTGGCCCGGCAACGTGCGGGAGCTGGCCAATGTTATTGAGCAGGTGGTGGTAATGTCCACTAGCGGCACGATTACGCCGCAAAATTTGCCCGCCAATATACGCGCCCCGGAGCTTAGGTCTGTGCTGCCTCAACCAGAGTCTGAGCAGGATAACCCCGCTCCGGAACCGGCGGAGGATATCTTATCCTGCTACCAGCGTTTTCGCCGCAGCCAGGAGCAAGCGGACGCCGTAAAAAGGGAGGTTGTGCGCCAGTTATACCGGGAGCTAGGTTCCTCCCGCAAAGTAGCAAAAGAGCTGCACCTGAGCCAAAGTACCGCTTATAGATACATTCAAAGCTACTGCAAGGATTTATTGTAAGCGCCCTAGATTTACATTGCACCAGTTAAACTTGGCTAGGTCTACCCCACTAGATTTACATTCCCCCAGTTAAACTATGCTAAACTTAACCCACTACATTTACATTGCACCAGCTAAACTTGGCTAGGCCTAAGCTCCCAGATTAACATTACGCCAGCTAAACTTGGCTAGGCCTAAACGCCCTAAATTTACATTCTCCCAGTTAAACTAGGATAGAACTAAGGGCCCCAAATTAGCATTACACCAACTTAAACTAGGCTAGACATAACCCCGCAGATTTACATTCCACCAACTAAACTAGGCTAAACCTATCCCCCCAAATTCACATTCCACCAGCTAAACAAAGCTAAACCCCAGAATCCTACCGCCAAAGCCCACCCTTTATTACGTTCCCTATTTTCGGGAACGTATTTTTTTGGCACGGTTATTGCAATAACAAGGGACAACAAGAAAAAATCAACAAGGAGGATTCTTATTATGGCAAGAAGAACTTCACACGCCGGTTCCCAACGGGTAGAAGGTTTGGGGCTGAACCTATTCAGCGAAGATGAACTTTATGATATTCATCTGGCAACTATGGATATACTGTGGAACACAGGCGTAAAAATCGAAAGCGATGAAGCGCTGCACATTATGGAAGACAATGGTTGCGTGGTAGATTGGGAAAGTAAAATTTGCAAAATACCAGAATATATTGTGGATAACGCCATCAACCTAACACCTAGCACCATGCGGTGCTGCGGCAGAGATGAAAGCCACGACTATGTGGTGGGCGGCAACCGCACCGGCTTCCTTAACTTCGGTGAAGCGGTTAAGATTATCGACCCTTACACCAAGGAACACCGCAAAGGCAGCAGAGAGGACGTAGCCAATATCACCCGTTTTGTGGATAGCATGGACCAAGTGGTCTGTTATGAAAGGGCCCTGTCCCCCTCGGAAGCTAACCCACACACCAGAGACGTACATAATGTGGAAATTTTCCTCAATAACACCAAGAAACATGGCTTTATCGGCCTAGCCAAACCCATCAACGTCCGGGCGGCCTGCAAAATGGGGGCAGTAGTAGCCGGCGGCAAGGAAGCCTTCCGTATGCGCCCCTTATTCTCCACCACTACTGACCCAATCAGCCCCTTGACCCACACTAAGGATGCTTGCGAATCCTTAATCGAAGCCTGCAAGTGGGGCTTGCCCTCCAAGGTTAATCCCATTAGCTTGCCCGGCGGCACCTCCTGCGTCAACATTGCCAGCACCATGATAAATGTTAACGCCGAAATCCTGAGTATGTTTGTCCTCGGCCAATTCTGCGACCCCGGTCATCCCCTGATTTACGGTAGCTCCACTGGTATTATGGATTTAAAAACCGGCTTGGCCTCCTTTGGTTGTCCGGAATTGGCGCTGATGAGCGCCGCTACCGCCAAACTGGCCCAGTTCTATGGTTTCCCCAGTTGGGTTGGGGGTGGTTAGTGCGACAGCAAACTGCCTGATGCTCAAAGCGCTCACGAAATGACCCTCACCGGTGTAATTCCGGCTTTGGCAGGCGCCAACCTGATTTACGGCTTGGGTATGTTGGATAGCGCTCTCACCTGGGACTACGCCCAAATGGTTATGCATAATGAGTTTGCCCGCATGATTAAACGCGTGGTAGACGGTATTGAAGTCAGCGACAATACTATGCAGGCTGATTTACTCGCCGAGGTAGGACCCGGCGGCGAATTTATCACCCAAGAGCATACCTTCAAAAACATGCGTCAGCTTTCCCAGACTGAGCTAATCGACAGACGGGCCAGAAAAGCCTGGCAGGAAGACGGCGGCTCCGACATTGTGGAACGCGCCTATGCCAAAGCTCATGATATTCTGGAAAACTACGAGGTCGACCCCTTACCCCAGGCTATGCAAAGCGAATTGAAATCTATTTTAGCTGAAGCGGACGCGGAAGCTGAAGAAATGCAAGCCAAAGGCTTACTGTAAAAATCACTTACCACCCATAATTCTCCAACAGGCCGCTCCGAAGGTTCGGAGCGGCCTGTTGGGCTTTAAATAATTAGAAATAATCTCGGAATTTAAAAACTCACTAATTAAATAACTTGCGAAATTGGTAACTAAGGAACACGCTAACCCACCAAGCTGGTAGTCTGGCAACTCATGAACCCGCAAACTCGCCAACGCGCAAGTCTGACACCCAGGAACTCACTAACTTGCCAATACGCTAGTCTGTCACTTATGAACCCATCAACTCGCCAACGCGCCAATCTGGTGAATTGTGAACTTACTAACCCAGCACTTGCTAATCTGGCAATTCGTGTACCCACCAACTTACTAACCTGATAATTTGGGCAGTAAAATATAGGGTTTAAAATTTAAAAATTAGCCAATCCAATTAACACAAAAATGAAAAAGCTGTTTCAGAATAGCAATTCACAGCTGCCAACGTCTCCTGAGGGTTTCCCGCCGAAACCTGACCCTGCCAGTCAAAATTCCTCAGAAGCAAAGCCTACTAAGGGGCTATGGCAAGCCAGTTAAAATAAACTTTGCCTCAATCAACGCCTAAAAATTTTCCCGGCCAGAACTCATAAATTTATTGGAGTAAAAATTTGCGAAAAAAATTTAAACATAAAATTTCACTGATCTTAGGTCAGTAATAAATAATAGGCAAAATTATTTTTGTCATAAGCCGTCAGGCAATTTCCCGAAAACATATAAAAGATAGCGGCAGGAAAAAATATATGTGACTACATATATGAAGAAAAAATAAAACAATAAATTTAAATGCTTTTAGCCATACAGAAAATACTAAAAAGTTCCAAACAGCAAAAAAAGCAGAGTCCTCTGACTCTGCTTTGCTGTTCCATATGGGTTTATACAGGTGTTTAAGTGGCGCGCCCGAGACGACTCGAACGTCCGACCTGCGGTTTAGGAAACCGATGCTCTATCCACTGAGCTACGGGCGCACAGTAAACAAGGTAAAAAAATTGGCGTGCCCGGCGAGATTCGAACTCACGACCTTCTGATTCGTAGTCAGACACTCTATCCAGCTGAGCTACGGGCACACGTTACATCATTGCTTATTGACTTTAACAGGCAATTAACTAGATACTTACAATCCATAAAATAAAAATACTTGATTTTTAAAATATAAACCGTTAGAGCATAGTTATACCCGTCTGAATCATTATTTTACTACTTAAACTGCAATCTGTCAATACTTCATGGACACTTTTTCGATATATTTACACTTAGCGTATCCGAAAACAACAAGATAAATAGCTCAAAATAAAATATCGCATTCCCTTTTGAGCTATGCATTATATGCAAAATAAATTCTTGCAAATTGGAAAATAATGGGATATAATCGGAGTGAGGAAAATAAAATAATGCGGCACTCACCCAATGTTACCAGCATTGAGTGAGTAGCTCGGGTGACACCAGCACCTAAACCAAAGACATTATGTCTCTACCGCATTTATCTATTATACGTTAATTTATCTTGTTTTTCAAGATGAATTGATGCTATTTAGGTAGTTGTCGGTTTGGTTTTACATTACGATAGAAATATCAAGTGCTGTGCACCTTTATGGTTCACAGCGCTTTTTTATTTTCCTCAAATTTTGATAAAGGGGGGGCAAACTTTTATCCATTTGTAAATAATTTACTATTATTGTTTAAAAAAGGAGATGAGCATAATGAGTAGTTTTAGATGCCCTTTTTATTATTATGACGGCGGGAAATGGCGTTGTACAAGAGTTTCTAGTGCATTATCATCGTATGATTTTGATACCTATTGTACCGATGAATATAAATATGTGCAATGTCCGTACTACCGTAATTAGAAAAATAAAAAGGGCACTATGGCAAAAAAGGTATATGAAGTAATTGATTATTAAAAATGTGGAAATACAGTCTACTATGGCGCAAGAAATCATTAATTGGCTGGCACAAGGCGCAGCACAAACACAAGCTGTAACTAGTCAAATTAATGCCGCCAACAATGGTGATGTGGAAGCAATGAAATGGTTGGGAATATACTATATGAATGAACGTAGTAATTTAAAAAGTTTATCATCAAAAAGAGCGGAAGATTTAAAAAACCGTTCTATTAAATGGTTTATGGAAGCTATCAATTGCGGAGATACTGATTCTATGCTGACATTATCTGCTCAATATAGTAGTGTATTGAATACAGATCAATCTGATGAGGAACTAATTACAAATAATTCGGGGTTTGGCTATGATCCGGATTAACAACAAGCAGCTATGATACCCCTCCGGTATGCCCTGACTGTTTTAAAAAGATGATTCATATTTTTTAAGTTAGAAAAAACCAATGAGTGCCCATTCAATATAGGCGCTCCTTGGCTTTAATATCAGTTACTCTTTTAACAAATCCTTAAATACAAATTATGGAGGTAAAAATATGGGCCTTTTCAGGAAGAAAAATAACAAAAGTTCTCCCAATACTATTAGCGACAATACAAACAAAGAAATTATGCGTGCTGAGAACGCCATTAAACAAGGTGATCTGGGTGCCTTTATGGAACTAAACAGTCTATGTGGCATTACAGCAGATTCTTCAGTTCAGGATTTAGGCAAGGTTGAGCATTATGCATACTTGGTGATAAATCAATGTAATGACTCACGTAACGACTCAGGTAACAACCGTGGCTATGCCATGGCGACGTTAGGTCTTATTTTTGGTAGCAGTTTTCCTCATGCTGATCTACAGCCAAATAGCTTTGAAAACCTTGATTTATGCCTTTATTGGCTTTATCTAGCCAGCCTTAATGGTTTCGGCGCTACTGTTGATGAGAGAATAAAGGAGATACTTTATAATTTTGATATGCCGTCCTTGCCCCCTTCTGTTGTGGAATCTTGGCGAAAGGATATTGAGAATAATCATTATCGCACGGATAAGCGGTACATCCCAGACGGAACAAAATATCATTTCCAGAAAGAGAGTTAATTATGGGCGTATTATACAAACCTGACGGATTAAACGCTATTATTGCCAGATACGATAATGGCACCGTATATGAAGCCGGCGGGTGGGGGCGTATTTATGGCTACTATGAAAATGGTACCGTAACCATTCCCGGCGCAATATGCAATATTGTAGGTTATTATGGAGACGGCGTTATTACCGAATACTGCGGTTGGAACAGAATTTTAGCTCGCTATGGCAATGGCTCAATCTATGAAAGTGGTGGTTTTAATTCCTTATTCGCTCGATATAACGGTGACGATGACGGAGCGGCGGCGGCAGCTTTACTGTTACTATTAAGATGAAAAACATCAGAGGAAGCCATATAATGTCTATTTTTAAAAATGATGAAAAAGTTATTACTTTAAATATGCCCGAACTGTGGAAAACCCCAAGGGGAAAGTGTTTCCTCGAAAGTACGTAGTCAATGTTGTACCAATATGGTACGGGTCAACAAATATTTAATAAAATAAAGGAGAATAAAACTATGGCAAAGTACAAATGTCCTGAATGTGACAAGATAACAACAAGCAACAATGATACCCCTCCGGTATGTCCCAATTGTTTAAAAATAATGATTCGTATTCTTTAATCATTGGAAAAGAAAGGTTCAAAAACCCAAGCTTCTTATCTTATATACTTTGTGATATAAACAAGAAAATGTTTCCCGAATATTTATATTTCGCAAACGTAAAAAAAGCTGTCAAGGCCACAAAATAACACGCAAGTGTTGGGCCGTGACAGCTTTTTGTGTTCTGTTAAAATAATCTGTTAGAGTAATAAGAGGTATTTTACTTTTTATTTTTGTTACCACTAAAGGGCAACAAGTATAAAACATTTGTTACCGCTAAGGGCAAGATAAGAGCAAGCTATACGCTAGCGTCATTGTTTAATTCAGGCGTTTCCCCAATGCTTTAATTAATTGGCTTTGTAATTTTTCTGCTTTGATATAACTTTCAATCATCTTTATTTGTTCTTCCGTATCTATTGCCACAGCGTTTTTCAGGTACAATTCAGTCAATTTTTGATAATTTCCGTTAAGGCTATCGTGACTGGCAATAATCATACTTGTTTGGTTAATATTTTCTAATGAAAAATCAATTCCATTTATTCGGCCTAATTCTTTAATGAATTCTCTTTGCGCTCTCCCGTTGCCCTCTCGAAAAGGGTGCAAAGCGTTTATATCTGCTAACAGTCGTACTAATGCCAAGATTGTTGCTTCATACCCTAAATCAATGTAATAGTCGTTTTTTGCTAATCGGGAAAATATATCATTTGCATATCCGTCTATATGTTGTGGCAGACAAAATAAATCTTTTTTTGCTATGGCACAATTTCGTGTTTTTCCAGCCCAGTCATAGATTCTGCCAAATAATTTAAAATGTATGTCCTTTAAATGCCTAAAATCAAAGTTTCCTTTTATTGGAACAACTGAAAGGCTGGCTATTTCATAGGAAACAATCGCACCTTCAACATCACACAATGTTCGATAGTCTGTAATATTTAGTTTATTTATTAAAACATTTGTTTGGGGATAGCAATAAGCGTTATCATGTTCGCGAAAATCACCATGCTTTTCATCCATTGGCAACCCTATACTTTTCTATAACTTTTTGGCACTCTCGCTCCGCTGTTGTTTCCTGTCTTAAAATGGCACGAATATTACTTTTTACCTCTTCAGAAAGGTGTATTCCCTCTAACGCCATTGTATCCATAACATATTTAAATTCTTTTTCTACATCGTATCTAAAATTAAAAGTGTTGGAGTTTTCTTGCATAATGGCTCCCTTCTCACAAAAAACGCCACTTTATTATACCGAGTTTTAAGGCCACTTAAAAGGTAATGGCGCAAAGAAATCCTATCAAAGACCTTATTCTGCCGAATCTTTTTTAATCTTAATACCTCTTGCTTATTCCTTGCCGCTTTCTTTAGATTGTCCAATGGCTTTAAGTTTTCAAAATTGCGGTGCTGCCTCTTTACTCATACCCTCCCCCTTAGGCTTTAACCCTTGGTGTAAATAAAATAAGCAGAGCTGTTTAAAGCCCTGCTTATCATGTAGCCGCCCACCCCTTTTTTAGAAAAAGCACAATGTTGCGACTAGCTTCATTTGGCGGAGAGCAAGGGATTCGAACCCTCGATACAGGTTTTAGCCCGTATACTCGCTTAGCAGGCGAGCGCCTTCAGCCGACTCGGCCAACTCTCCAAATTATATTCTACTAGCTGGGCGCTGTGGCGGAGAGGGTGGGATTCGAACCCACGGAACCCGCGAAGGTTCAACGGTTTTCAAGACCGCCTCCTTAAACCACTCGGACACCCCTCCGAGGCACCTTAAGCCAAAGGTACCTAATTACTATAGCAAATTGATGCTGTGATGTCAAGATTATCTTGCATTTTTTATTTTCCTATGCTATAATTCAGATGAATTTTATATGCGGAGCGGGCCAAACTACGACAGAGAACCTTTCTTAAGAGAGTCGGCGGGGCTGGAAAGCCGATGTAAGGGGCTGTCTTTCCACTTGGCACATCTAAGTAAAACGCTCCGGGGGTTCATCGCCTGAAAAGATGAGAGTGGGCCTGTAACAGGGTCAATTAGGGTGGCAACACGGAATCTTCGTCCCTTGGGGGAGCGAAGTTTTTTTTATTATAGCGCGGATTTTTTATTATTACAAATTATAAGAAGGAACTATTAAGGAGGAAATAAAATGCTTGACCTTAAATTTGTGCGGCAAAATCCCGATTTAGTACAAGCGGCTTTAAAAAAGCGCCATGTGGATATCAAGCTGGACAATTTTCTAGCCCTAGAGGAAAACCGCCGCAAGTCTCTAGCTGCCTTAGAGGAAATGAAGGCAAAGAGCAATAAGGTCTCCCAGGAAGTGGGCCGCTTAAAAAAAGCCGGGGAGGACGCTGGCGAGTTAATGGCGGAAATGAAGGATTTAAAGACCAAAATCAAGGATTCTGAGTCCGAGGTCAGGGAAATAGAGGCCCAGCTGCAAAGGGAAATTATGTATATCCCCAACCTGCCCCATGAGTCGGTACCTGAAGGAAACGACGATAGCGACAATTTGGAGGTTCGCCGCTGGGGCGAACCCAGAGAGTTCACCTTTGAGCCTAAGCCCCATTGGGACATTGGCGAGAACTTGAATATTTTAGATTTTGAACGGGGCGCGAAGGTAACTGGCGCCAGGTTTACCTTTTATCGGGGTTTAGGGGCCAGGTTAGAGCGGGCCTTAATCAGCTTTTTCTTGGACGTTCATACCCTGGAACACGGCTATGAGGAGCTATTCCCGCCCTTTATTGCCAACCGCCAAAGCTTGACCAGCACAGGGCAGTTGCCGAAATTCGCCGAGGATATGTTTCACCTGGAGGGCACGGAGTATTATTTAATTCCCACCGCCGAGGTGCCGGTGACCAACTATTACCGGGATGAAATTTTAGACGCCGCCGCCCTGCCTAAGTATATGACCGCTTACAGCGCCTGTTTTCGGGCCGAGGCCGGCGCCGCGGGACGAGATACCAGAGGACTTATCCGCCAACACCAATTTAATAAGGTTGAGCTGGTTAAATTGGTGCAGCCGGAGGATTCCTACGCTGAGTTGGAAAAGCTGACGGCTGACGCCGAGCATATCTTGCAGCTTTTGGAGCTGCCTTATAGGGTAGTGACCCTCTCCAGCGGCGATTTAGGCTTTTCGGCGGCTAAAACCTATGATTTAGAGGTCTGGCTCCCCAGCTTTAACTGTTACCGGGAAATCTCCTCCTGTAGTAATTTTGAGGACTTTCAGGCCCGCCGCGGCAATATACGCTTTCGGCGCGACCCCAAGGCCAAGCCGGAATTTGTCCATACCCTCAATGGCAGCGGCGTGGCTGTGGGCCGTACTGTGGCGGCAATTCTCGAAAATTACCAGGAAGCCGACGGCCGGGTGCGGGTGCCTACCGTCCTGCAACCTTACTTAGGCGGCCGGGAGTTTATTGATTAAGGGCCGCAAGACACTGATTAAAGGCGCGCCGGAAAACTTTCAAGTTATTGGCCAGTTAGAAAAAACCAGTGCTTAGCTATTACCAAACACGGACTTGAGCTTAAGGGGTTTACCTATTACCAAACACTGGCTTGAGATTAAAGGGTTTACCTGTTATCAGAGACTAGCTTGAGCTTGAGATGAATCTAAAGTAATATTAAGCGATAACTAATTTTCTGTAACGCCAATAAATAATACTATTGCGGCAAATACACAGAGGTCAAATTCATTAGAAAACACAAATAGATAAAACCTCTAAAACTGAATAGCTATTCTGAAAGCGCTTGCCTTTGGCTGGGAAAACCGTCAAGGGGCAGGCGCTTTTATGATTTTCCCAAACAGAACGCCAGGGGAAAAATAAGCTCTCTTACAGACTAGGGGGCAAAAATAAAGGCGGAGAGTTAAACTCACCGCCTGTTTATCGGCTGTAAACTGTAGGCTACAACCTATAAAGGCAACTACTTATTTTGTCGCCAAAAGATAGCTTTGGTCAATCCGTTGGCATAACTCTTCCAGGGAAACCGAGCCGTCCAACACTATTGTGTACCAGTTCTTCTTATTCATATGCCAACCCGGGAAGTAATGCTTATGGTCTATCAGAGTTTCTAATGTTGCGGGAATTGCCCGCAGGTCTATAATCTCTACTTTTTCATCTGAGTCTATGCCCAATTTCCTTTTACTTACCGTTAAGATTGCTCCGTACCATTTTTGAGTATCCCTACGCCGCCAGATAGCGTTATCGGGGAATTTCCGCCACAAATATTCCAGCTCATCACCATAGGTAAAACCAACGTAGTCTATCAACTTCTTGGCCTGTTCCGTCTGGAAAATATCGGGCTCAAAACATTGCTCGGCAATAGCGGTTAAGATCTGTTCATAATCACTTTTGACGTTGCCAACAAAACTGCCCACAGCTCCATTTGTTAAGTGTAAAATATATTCGTCATTAGACGCCGGGTCAACAACTTGCGTGTTAATTTCACCATTTAGGCTAATAGTGACTGTTAAAGAAAAGCCACAGCTCGGCATTATTGCTTTATAAATATATTGATTCTGATTTCTGGAAAAGCCAAAGTTAGATAGCTTTGCAAAATTAGCCGACTTTCTCCGAAAAATCTCCATGGCACTATCCATTCTTCCGTCCTCGCTACTCCTTTACAATATCAGAAGTTTTTTCCCTTCTGATACATCATTATATAAGCCTTTTTCCTATTGACTGCCCCAAGCACCACCTCATCATAGCAGAGAAAATTGGCGATAAATCTGTCCCTTTTCAGTCCAGAAATATTCCACCTGAGCCGGTATTTCATGGCATTGTTTGTTCTCTATGGACAATACCTTTTGCCAGTAAATCTTTTAGCTGTCAGCAATTTGTCGGCAAGGCCGGGGAGCGCCTTTTTTAATTCGCCAAAACAAAGGGAATCAAAAATGCCCTTGACCTTTTTGTTGGGTTTGCCGCTAAAAAAATTTTGCTACCTACCTTAGATTGGCTAAATGAAACAACATAAAAAAGCATATTGACAAATTATTTTTGTAAAGCGTAATTGCCCTTCAGCATTATTTTTTAAAAATAAACTTATTTATCGCATCTAACTATATAATAACCAGATTTTAAAAAAATTTAGCCTGGGGCATTATTTTTATTAAACGCTTAACAATAGATAAATATTTATCAGCCAAACCCAGGCCCTAAGTTAGAAATATTTTTCTATTTATACTACCAACGCAAACACACAGCAATAGCCGGGACAATTTACGCCGCCATTTGGGGGGAGAGTAGCTTTCGCCCAGTTAGAATAGTTTAAAAAATCAGAGGCTGCATAGCATCAAACCACAACTTTTAGGGAAAATTATTTGACCGCCAGCTCTTAAAGCCCATAAGCCGACTAACCGGATAAGAAAAATTTCGGGGAACTTCCAAAAGATTTCTCGCTTGCTAAAGAAAATTACCAGTTCATTAAATTTCTAACCGGTTAAAGGCTACTGTCAAGCCCTGAAATATCTCCAGCTTGTTAAAAAAACTTCTGGCAAACTCCGGGATATTTCTATCATACTAAAAAGTTTTTGGGAACCCTGTAAAAGATTTCTAACCGTTTAAAGGAAATTTCCGCTTCACCCTGGGAAAACTTCTAACTTGTAAAAAAAATTTCCGTGTTTAACTTCTAGGAAACTCCTAACCTAATTAAAAAATTTCCGTTTAACTTCTGGGAAACTCCTAACTAATTAAAAAAATTTACGGATAACTTCTGAGAAAATCCTGACTAATTAAAAAATTTACACTTAACTTCGGGGAACGCCTAACTAATTAAAAAAATTTGCGGTTAACTTCTAGAAAAATTTTTGCTTGTTAAAAAAGTTTCTGGCAAATTTTTAAAAGATTTTCCAGCAGTTAAAAAATTTTCCGATTTATTTCTGAAAAATATCCGGGTTTTTACCAATCTTCCACCCAAAACCTATAGTTCCTGGGGCAAGCAATAAGGCTTGCCCCAAGGTCCAGAGCGGCGTTTAAAAATATCCGCCAAGAATAAAGACTCAAAACAAGCTAGGTTGCGTGTATTCCGGGGCTTTAGACCCGCCTTTAATGGTGAACTCCCTGGTTTCCGGGGGCAGCTGTCGCCAAAACTCCGAGGCCTGGCCGGCGGCGGTAATATATAGCTCCTCCTTGGCCCTGGTCATAGCCACGAAAAAGAGGCGGCGTTCCTCCTCCAGGTCTGGAGAATCATGTTCCCTGGTCAAAGGGAGGGTTCCTTGGTTAACCCCGGCTAAAAATACCACGGGAAATTCCAAGCCCTTAGAGCCGTGACAAGTCATCAGCCGCACGGCGCCGGCAGCGTAATCCTGGCCCGCAGCCCGCTGAACGTCGCTGTCCCGGCCCAGGGTCAAGGCGGTGAGAAAATCCGCCATAGTATCATGAAAGACCGCTGTGCGCTCCAATTTTGCCAGGGCCTCGTCAGATTCCCGGCCCTGTCGCCAACGGGCGATTAAATCCGCCGGCTGGGTCTTAGCGATTGCCCCCTGGTAAGCTGCAAGAGCCTCCAGCCAGGGCTGCCAATGGCCAAAATCCCCTACCTCCGCCTGTATATCCTGGGGCTGGACCAAACCCTGGCGGCAGTAAAGGGCCACTGCCCGGTCCAGTAAATCCTGGGGAAAGTCCCAATTTAATTTCAGGGCCGCGGTTAGGGCTAGGGCATTGTCCGGCTCCAGCAACGAGCGGAAAAAGCCCAGGCAACCCCGGACAGAATCCTCCTCCAGATAATCGTCCCGCCCGGTGAGAACACAGGGAATCCCCTCGTGCAGCAGACATTCGGCAATGAGCTGCAACTGCTTTTTGGTGCGGCAAATTACCGCCATATCGCTAAAGGGCCGGGCCTTGCCGGAGCTACCCAGGGAATCCGCCGCCAGCATATCTATACCGCCGGCCAGGCGGCTGATCTCCTTAGCCAGCCACACCCCCTCCACAAAGGGGCTGGCAGCCACGGCCCGACCAATGGGTAGGCCATTAGGTAAATTGGCCGCTAACTCCCGCCGAGAACCGGAGTTGCGGTTGATTACAGCCAGGGCACCCCTCAATATTTCCGGGGTGGAACGGTAATTGTGGCGCAGGGTGATAGTGCGCAAGGTGGGAAAATCCGCTGCTAACTGTTGAAAACATTGAGCGTCCGCACCACGAAAGCCGTAAATCGACTGGTCCGGGTCGCCAATGACAAAGAGGCTCCCACCCTGGCTCCAGCGGCGGGTCAACTGCCGCTGAATGGAGTTAATATCCTGAAACTCGTCAATTAGCAAATAATCAAAGCTTTCCCGCCCGGTGATATCCAGGTCCAGGGCCTCCAAAAGTACGTCGTCTAAATCCCGCGCCTGTAGGGCCTCTAATTGTCGGTTATAAGCCGCCAGAATTTCTGGCGCCAGGTTAACCTGGGCCGGGTCCGCTCCATTTTTCAAGCGGGATATTTTTTCCCCTAACTGGGCTGGCGAGGTTTTATCCCCCAGCTCCCGGCTGAGCGCCGTCAGAATTTCCCGGCGTTGGCTTCTTTCCAACAGGGGTTTAGGAGGCAAGAGGCTGAGGCAAACCTGGTGAAAAGTGCCAATAGTAAGGCCCCGCGCAGCCTTTTTACCGCCTAGACGCTGCTCCAAGCGGCGGCGCATTTCCTGAGCCGCCTGGTTGGTAAAGGTTACAGCGGTTATACGGCAAGGCTTTACCCCTAAATCTTCAATTAAATAGGCTACCCGCTCCACTAAGGTTTTAGTTTTGCCCGTACCCGGCCCGGCAATTACCGCCACATACTGTTCCGCCGCGGTGATTGCCCCCTGCTGCTCTGAATTGGGGGACTCGGTCTTGAAAGCCTGAACCTTGATGTTGCCGCTTTTAGCCGGGGCCGGGGCAGGGCGGGCCGAGGCCTTACTTTGGGGCGGCTCAGCGCTGACGGCCACTTCAAAAAGGCTCTGTTCGCCACGTAACTCCGCCAGCTCCTTGGGGGTAAAGAGGGAAATAACGCCGTACTCCCCGTCATACCCCGGAGTAAGGTCCACCTTACCCTGGCGCAGGCGTTCAATGCCCTTGGCCACGCACAGGCCGGCTACCCTGGCAATATCAGCCAGGGGAGCTTGGCGTAAAATGTAAAATTCCGGGCCTAATTCCGCTAACATGGCGAAAAATTGCCGCTGGGTTTTCTTGCTGGCAGCGGAAACCCCGGTGGAGGCGGCAATAATTTCCGCCAGCGGCACTAAGCTTTCAAAGTGGGGCGCCTGAGGCGGCGTATAGCCCCGGGGCCGGTCCGCCAGTTCCTCTACCCGATGTTCCACCCCAATGGTTATTTTTTTGCCGCAACTGGGGCAAACGCCCCCCAGGGCGATGGTTTCCGCCGGTTGCAGGCGGCGGCCGCAATTACGGTGCCCGTCCCAATGGTATTTGCCCTCTTCCGGGAAAAATTCCAAAGTACCGCCAAAGCCCGCGCCGGTGTTTATGGCCTCAGCCAGGGCCTGATAGGATAGCTCCCCGGTAAATAAATTGGCTTCCCGCCCCAGCTTAGAGGGGGAATGGGCATCGGAATTGGAAACTAGGGTAAAGCGGTCCAGGGCTGATACCCGCCAGTTCATCGGCGGGGCTGAGGGGGGGGCCGGTTCCCAAACGGGAAAGTAGGGGGGGAGGGCCTCAAAAAATTCCTCAATAGCGTCAAAGCCGGAAAAAGCCCCGAACAGGGAGAAATGGGGCGTCCAAATATGGGCGGGAATAAATATGGCTGTAGGGCAGGTCTCCAGGGTTATGGCTAGTAAATCCCGGCAGTCCAAGCCCAAAATGGGCCGACCGTCAGAATGGATATTGCCAATAGCCGCCAGCTTACGGGCTAGGGCCTCGGCTTCCGCCAGCCCCGGCAGGATTATGACATTGTGTACCTTCCTGGTTTTACCGTTCTTTTTATAAATGGAGCTGATTTCCCCGGTTACGACAAAGCGGGGGGTTAGGGCCTCGCCGCCGATGGAGGCAGCCAGGCGCTTTTCCGGCTTCAGGCAGTAGAAGCCCGGTTCCGCCGGTATTAGGGCCTCCTCTAGCTCCTTACGCCATTGGGCGTGGGTAAAATCCCCGGTGCCCACCAGGCCAATCCCCTTATACCTGGCCCATAAATCCAGATTATAGGGGTCGCAGTCCTTACTGGTGGCTCGGGAGTACTTGGAATGAATATGTAAATCCCCAATATACATGGTGTTACCTTCCTCTCAATAACTACCTTTATTATATACCAACCCCCACCCTCTGGCAACCGGGCCCAGGGCTAAACCCCTAAAGTCAACTACCTTGCCCCCTCAGCTGAAGTGGTTTGCCTATTTTTCCCCGGTCAAAACCGGCGAGCCCAGGGGTTGATTTAAGACGAGCTTGTAAATCTGGCGGGCAGGATAACTGGGGACTAAGGGACTTATAAATCTGGCGGGCAGAAAAACAAGAGACTAGGAGCCTTGGAGCTGGCAAAAAGGAGAACAGGTAACTAGGAGGTTGGGAAAACTGCGAGCCGGGAAATCGGAAACTAAGAGGCTAGAAAAACAGGCGAACAGGAGAACAGAATACAAGGAGAACGGGAAACTACGAGCCGGGAAATCGGAAACTAAGAGGCTGGAAAAACTGGCGAACCAAAAAACAGACCATAATATCCGAAACTTGACTTGTTAAATATTCCCCCCTCCAATAAACACCAAACCCATAAGAATGTTAACGTGCATGAAACGGATTTTGGCCGCTCCCCCTTCCAAGATGAGGACACAACGGCACAGCATTGCCCAACCCCATAAGCCATAATCCTGCCAGCTTTTAAAAAACGCCCTGCTCCCAAAGGAGAGGGCGTTTTCCCTGTATATTTTTTTCTATGGTCTTTCTATCGTTTCTAGGGACTTTCCAATGACTTTACTATGGTCTTTACTATAGACTTTACTGTATTTCTTCCTAGATAATAATACTTATAATGATAAGTATGGCGCCGAATACCTGCTGTAAAGTCATAGTCTCCTGGAAAAAGAGAAAGGCCAAAACAGCGCAGAAAATAGGCTCCAGGGAATAAATAAAGCCAATGCGTTCCGGGGTGATACTTTTCTGGGCCATGGTCTGGGCAATGTAGCCATATGCGCTGCAAATAATAGCCAAGCCTAACACCGCAAACCAGGCCCCAGCGTCCAAGGCTAGGGTGAATTCCCCGCTGACCCCGGCGGCTAAGGCCCCGGTTAAAGCGACGAAGAACATTTGCCAAACCCCGATAGTTAACCCTTGGCAGTTGGCTAAAGCCCGGTTGGTAACTAAAATATGCACAGCGTAACAAGCCGCCCCAGCGAGGCAGAGCCAGGCTCCCCCAGCAATATACAGCCCCTGGGTTAAAGACATGGCGGCGACCCCCGCCAAAGCTAAAATAGTGGCAAGCGCCACTTTTTTTGTGGGCAGTTGGCGGCGGATTACAGCGTTGAGCAGGGGCACCATAACAACAGTGGTGCCGGCAAGAAAACCGGCGGTAGAAGCTGGCGTAGTCTTTAAACCATACATATAAAAGGTGGAAAGGGTAAAAACCAAGAGGCCCAAAATTAGGCTGTAATAAATTTCCCTTTTCCGGGGCTTTATTTTGCCGCCAAAGACCAGGAACAGCAGGGTAAAGGCCAGACCAAACCTTAAAAATATGAGCTGAAAGGGGCCAACGCTTTCCAAGCCCATTTT
>DXZC01000036.1 GCA_019415505.1 Peptococcaceae bacterium
TCCCCGCAGTAAATACATAATTCGTGCCGCAATAATTATTTTAGGCGCTTTGCCCTTGATATCAACGGTTAACTTTATTTGGCATCCGGATATACCTAACATTGAAGCCTTAGCTTTTGGGGGCTTCATTGTATCAGCCCTCTTTTTATACATCGCCATGTTCATGGTTATCACTCATTTTTTGGTACTCTTTTTTACCAAAGTGCTGCACAAAGGTAAGTGGTGCCAAAGAACTCTGGGGCGTATGTGCCTCATAGCATCGGAAATTATCTTTTCCCTCTTGTTCTGCATTTTCGGCGTATGGGGGGCCAACCATTTATCAGTTTCAGAAATTGACATCGGCAGTGGCCCTACAGCCTTGAAGGTTGTAGCTTTATCCGATATTCACTACGGTACGCCAGGTAGCACTGTAAACCTGGATAAGATGGCAACGCAAATTAATGCCCAAAATCCGGACTTAGTGCTCATAGCCGGCGATGTATTTGATTATAATACTAATAATAGAAGCAATGAGGAATTTGCCGCCGCTATGCAGAAAATAAAAGCTACTTACGGTGTATACGCCATTAACGGCAACCACGAATATTACGAGAATAATCATCAGGATATAGAAAGATATTACCGCCATACCGGTGTTAATTTGTTAGTGGACGAAGCCGTGGAAATAGACGGTTTACTGCGCGTAGCGGGTAGAGACGACCTAGGTTATATCAGCAATACGCAAAAGAGCCGTCAGCCCCTGGAAGCAATCTTAGCGCAGTCCGACCAAGAATTGCCCCTAATAGTTTTAGACCACCAACCCCAGGATTATCGGGAAGCTAAGGATAACGGCGCCCTTTTGCAAATTTCCGGCCATACTCATAACGGCCAGATTTGGCCGGGAGATATATTGGTAAGAATGATTTATAAAATCGCCTATAACTGCCCTTCCGATGGCATACATAGTTCTGACGGCTTTAGCCTGGCAATTACCAGAGGTTACGGCACCTGGGGTTTTCCCATGCGCTCCACCGGCTCCTCGCAAATTCTCTGCTTTAATCTTGGCGAATCAGTCTTTAACCGCTAGCGGCAAACGGCGGCTCCAGCCTGGCCCTAAGGCAGGTTAAACCTTAGTCGCGGGGATAAATTATACAAAACCAGGTAATGCTATTCTGCACACAAGTAGCGACCATAAATAGCAGGGACCTTTAGATATGTTATCCAGTTAATCTGGTTAATGCGGTAGAAATTGCAAAAAAGTCTTGCAATTTCAGAATAATGTGTTATCATTATAACATAACATAGTATTAAATACTATATTTCATCGGGAGGAAAATTATTATGCCAGAAACTCAAGAAGTTAGACCAAAGCTCTATACCCTGGGTGAGGAAATCATGAACTCTGTAACCCACGGCGTGGGAGCCCTACTATCAGTGGCAGCTATGGTAATCATGATAGTATGCGCCGCAAAGTACAGCACTGCCTTATCAGTGATATCATCCGCTGTATTCGGCGCCACTTTAGTTATACTGTATACCTCTTCTACCCTGTACCATGCCTTTACAAACAGCAACGTCAAATCATTATTCCAAATATTTGACCATTGCACCATTTTTCTGCTAATCGCCGGAACTTACACGCCCTTAACTTTGGTAGCCATTGGCGGCAAGCTGGGGTGGACGGTATTTGCCGTAATTTGGGCAGCAGCTATCTTGGGCATAATACTTAATGCTATCAGCATTAAACGCTTTGCCAAACTTTCAATGGTTCTCTATTTGGCTATGGGCTGGGCGGCGGTAGTGACCTTCGGCTCCTTAATCGACGCCTTGGGCCAGGGGGGCATTATCTTTTTAGTCTCCGGCGGCCTGGCCTATACAGTTGGGGTCATCTTTTACGCCCTCAATAAAAAGTGCCGCTTTATGCATTCTATCTGGCATCTTTTTGTCTTGGCCGGGAGCGTTCTGCACTTTTTCTGCATACTCCTTTATGTAATTCTACCTTAAATTATGATAATATAATCAATATACACGATATTATCAATAATCTTAAATTAGCATTAAGTAAGGGAGGGTAACATGGACAAAACTCAATGGGAAAAGGCTATAAAGTTTCACGGCCATATTTGCCCCGGTCTTGCCATAGGCTACCGGGCCGCGGAAATAGCCCAGGAAAAACTGGCGGTAGAATCAGGCGCTGACGAGGAAATTGTCTGCATTACAGAAAACAATGCCTGCGGCATAGACGCCATACAAGCAATTTTAGGCTGCACAGTGGGAAAAGGTAACTTAATCTTTAATATTACCGGCAAGCAGGTCTATAATATCTACTCTCGGAGTACAGCTAAGGGCTTGCGTCTCTATTTCCAACTACCCCGCAAGGAGTATAGCAAGGAAGAATATATAGAGCATATACTCTCCGACCCAGCGGAGCAAGTATTCACTATAGGCGAGCCCCATTACCCCCTACCAGCTAAAGCCAGGATATTTACCACTGTAACCTGCGATACCTGTGGTGAAGGGGCAGCGGAACCTCAGATGCGTTTACAAAATGGCAAAAAGGTTTGCCTAGAGTGTTTTAACAATTCTAAATGAGTAAGAGGCATAAACAATAAAAAACGTCCGCCACATTTTGTGGGCGGACGTTTGCTTTTCACTATACAATTTGTTCTTAATTATACGGTCTAAACAATCTGCTTTTCATTACAAAGTTTGTTTATTCATTATACAGACGGGATGAAGTGGCTATTATGTTTACGCCTGTAGCGGCGATGTTCTCTACTATTACATCGCCAACCTGTATTGGCCTTCCGGCGGCAATAGTAATCTGATTAATTATTGCCATGGCCGGGAATATGGCGTCTTTCGGCAGAGGCTCCGCCGAGCGAACAGATAGCGGCGCCCCGTCCTCCACTCTAACAGTAGTGGTAAGGGTGCGGACAGGGTTAACACACTCGGTACGGGCGTATTTTTCCCCTCTTTTACAGAGATTACCGCTAACGCTAACTACTTCACCAGCCTCCATTTCCACCGTCAACTGGCAACCAACAGGACAGATAATACAAGTTAATTGACGCGTTTCCTTCATTCCTTAACCACCACCTCTATAGTAATGCTGTCGCCGTCGGCGGCGGTAAGGTCCTGCACATCCAAAAGCACCGTTTCCATCTCCCCCGGCGTAACTATGCGTTTTCTTTGCCGGGCTAATTCCTGACCGGCAACGCTCACAGTGACGTAAGCATCACGGTAAACATTATCGGAACGCAAAAAAATCTTGCTGTCTCCCTGGCCAATATCCATAACCTGGGGTACTATATAGCGAACGCCTCGGCCGGGAGCAAGGCGAAAGACCTTACCAGTGGCGCGCTTACCCAAAAGATAATTGGCAGCAGCTACACCGGCAATTTCTGACTCCTCGGAAACAAAGTCTACCACATCATGGACGTGGAGGACATTGCCGCAGGAAAATATTCCCGGCACGCTTGTCTCCCGCCGGTTATTAACCACAGCCCCGCCAGTTATGGGATCTAAAAGGACGCCGGCTTTTTTAGCCAGTTCATTTTCAGGTATCAGACCCACAGAAAGCAGAACCGTATCGCAGTCTAGGCGCTTTTCCGTACCTGCTATGGGATTACGGCTCGCATCTACCTCGGCGGCAATAACTGCTTCTACCCGTTCTCGACCCAGCACTTCGATAATGGTATGATTTAAATATAGGGGAATGCCAAAATCGTCCAAGCATTGGACGATATTTCTTTTTAGGCCGCCGGAATAAGGCATCAGCTCCAACACCGCTTCTACCTTAGCTCCCTCCAAGGTCAGGCGGCGGGCCATAATCAGCCCGATATCGCCAGAGCCGAGAATTACCGCTTTTTTACCGGGCATATAACCCCGCATATTAACATAACGCTGGGCTGCACCGGCGGTATAAACCCCTGCGGGCCTGGTACCCGGTATATTAAGAGCCCCTCGACTCCTTTCCCGGCAGCCCATGGCCAAAATTACGGCGTTTGCCTTAATCTGTAAAATACCGTCGCTCTCATTAACGGCGGTTATTTCACAATGGGGGCTTAAATCCGTCACCATAGTTTTAAGTTTATACGGTATGCCCAAGGCTTTGACCTCCTGGTAATACCGGTGGGCATATTCAGGGCCAGTTAATTCCTCATCAAAGCGGTGGAGACCAAAGCCATTGTGTATACACTGGTTGAGTATCCCGCCCAGGGAATTATCCCGCTCAAGAATAAGGATATCCTCCACGCCCCGCTGTTTAGCGGCAATGGCCGCGGCCATACCTGCGGGGCCGCCGCCAATAATAACTAAATCTTTGTAAATTAACTTATCAATCCTCTTCATAGCCACACCTACTTAGTCTTTCCTACCAGCAGTTCCGAGCCTTTGCCCCGCTTAGTTACCTGTTCTAACTCCACGCCCAGTTCTCGGCTGAGAATATCTGTTACTAAGGGCAAACAAAATCCCCCCTGGCACCGTCCCATGCCTGTCCCGGTACGGCGCTTTATCCCATCAGTAGTGGTAGCTCCAGGGTTATTTTGAATTGCGTCTAAGATTTCCCCCTCGCTCACTTCTTCGCAACGGCAAATAATTTGACCGTATTTGGGATTTTTAGCAATCCACTGTTTACGCTGTTCTAGAGGTAGCTCCTTTAGGCGGGGTGTGCTATGACGAATGGGGTCATAGTCTTTTTTCTTTTGGGCTAAAATGCCCTCCTCCCGCAGATGACTTTCTACAGCCAGAGCCACCGCGGGCGACGAGGCCAAACCGGGGCTTTCCATCGCGGCCACTTGAAAAAAGCGCGGTATGATCTCAGATGGCGCCACAATAAAGTCCCCTTTATCACCCACTGCTCGTAAGCCAGTAAAGGAGGTTATTACCAAATTTAAAGGCAAAGTGGGAAAGGGCAAATGGCCGCCCTCCACCACCTGGGCTAAACCTTGCCGGCTGGTGGCGGTATTTTCCTTATCCTGTATATTTTCAGCAGTTGGACCGACGATAATATTACCGTCAGCGGTGGGGCTGACTAAAATGCCCTTGCCCATGGGTCCGGGAGCACGGAAAACCGTATGCCGCACTAGAGGCCGGGCTTCCTTATCCAATAACAGATATTCACCCCGCCGGGGCTGGATATTAAAGGAATAATCACCAGCCATGGCGCTTATCTTATCCGCATATACGCCCGCGGCGTTAATTATATAGCCGGCTTCTACAGTCTCCTCGGGAGAAACCAGAATAAAATGACCATTACCCTGGCGTATTTCTGTAACCTCAAAATCGCGCTTTAACTCCACGCCATTGTCCATAGCGTTACCCAAAGCGGCAACTGTCAGCCCGTAAGGGCAAATAATGCCTGCCTTAGGAGCATAAAGGGCGCCCAAGGCAGCCTCGGAAATATTGGGTTCCAATTCCCGCAGTTTAGCCTGATCGACTATTGACAAGTCCTCTACGCCGTTTAAAACACCTCTGGTATAAAGCTCTTTAATAGTAGCCATATCCTCAGGGGCATAGGCTACAACCAGAGAGCCGTTTTGTTCATAAGCCACCCCCAGCTCTTTAGCTATCTGGGGCATTAATTTACATCCCGCCACATTATAGCGGGCCTTCAGAGTACCGGGCTTGCAGTCAAAGCCAGCATGTACTATACCGCTGTTAGCTCCCGATGTTCCCATAGCCACGTCGGCTTCCCTTTCCAACACCACAATGGAAACATTATATTTTGCTAATTCTCTGGCTATCAGGGCGCCATTGACCCCGGCGCCGATAATGGCGATGTCAAACATATGCTAGCGCTCCTCCTCATCAACCTAGGCGTTTTTATTCAGCAACTTCCGCCAAATCATTGCGGACATAAGCCCTGGTACCGTCATCCAAAAGAATATAGTACCAACCGCTTTCCTCCCCAAGATAGGTGGCTGTATCGCCTTGATCCAATTTAGTGACTAAATCAGCGTCAGCTGAAGCTTCCGACCGGATATTGGCGTAACTATTGGTAATGGTAACAGTTTGCCGTTCAGTATTAGAGGCGGACTCAGCATCGGTTTCTTCCACTGAATCAGCGGCAACATAGCCCTCTTCACCATCGGCATTTTTCACCTGGAACCAATCTTCTTCATCTCCTATTTTTTCCAAAACATCGCCATTTAATGCCACGGCAACAACTTCAGAATCTGAAGAAGCCTCTGACCTGATGTTGATAAAGTCCTCCGTAGGAGTTACAAAGGAGGTTTGGGCCTCTGGGGCTGGTTCCGTATCTTGGGTAGGCTTGTAATCTCCCACCACCGTCATAAAGGATTTAACCACATAGCCCTCAACATCGTCCATAACCTGAACATAGCACCAATCGTCGTTTTCGTCCTTGAGGCAAACAACCTCGGTATTTTTATTGAGTGTGGCGAGAATCTGCCCGTCATTAGAGGGAGTTACCCGCACATTAACTATATTATCTCCGGTAGTCAAGGTTTTATTGCTCCAATCATCTGCCTCATTCTGAGAGGAACCAAAACCCAGCAGGGAGGGCAAGCCGGACAAGCCGCCATTTTGCACCACATAGCCCACTCCGAAGCCACCGGCTAAAAACACCACGGCAACTAAAACGATTACAAGAACTTTTTTCCACACAGTCTTTCACTTCTTTCTTTATAATTTATCTTTTTCTGTTTCAGGTTTATCTGCTTCTTCGCCATATTCCTCTGCCTCAAACTGTTCTTTTCTGCCCAAAATACCTATTTTAGCGGCGGCAAAGAAAATTAAAGCAGATGCTAAAACTAAAACTACGATGCTATATATAGAAGTAAGCAAAGTTACCAAGACGGCAAAGGAACCGAGGAGGAAGGTTATACCGTAAATCAATAAAACGGTATCTTTATGGTCAAAGCCCCTATCTAAAAGCTGGTGATGCAGGTGGCCCCGATCCGCCTCAAAAATAGGTTTATGGTTAAGCTTCCGCCTAATAATCGCAAAAAGCGTATCCAAAATTGGGATGCCCAGCACCATGATGGGTATAAACAGGGAAATAATTGTGGCCCCCTCGGAGAGGCCCAAAAGGGAAAGCACCCCCAAAATAAAGCCGAGAAAGAGGGAACCGCAATCCCCCATAAAAAGCTTTGCCGGGTGAAAATTAAAGCGGAGAAAGCCCAAAATACCACCGACTAAAATAATAGCCAAAGCGCCGCTAATAAACATACCTTTGGCCAAGGAAACCACAGCCAGGGATAAAGCCGCAATTCCGGAAACTCCCGCCGCCAAACCGTCCAGTCCGTCAATGAGGTTCACTGCATTGCTGATACCCACCAACCAGATTAGAGTTAGAGGATAACCCCAGAGTCCCAAATCTATAATATTTTCAGTTATCGGATTAGTAATATATTCAAGATGCACGCCAAATAGCATTAAAACCACAGCGCCCACAACTTGGCCTAAAAGCTTCATTTTAGGGGAAATATTTTTTACATCGTCAATAAATCCCACTGCCACAATTATTGTAGAACTGAGCAGTACGCCCCAAAGGGTGGGAGTAAATTCACCGTAAACTAGAACGCCGGCAAGAAAGCCGCAATAAATGCCAATCCCGCCTAGTCTGGTCATGGCGCCGGTGTGAACCTTGCGAGCATCGGGCTTATCATAAACCCCCAGCCGCATCGCTATTTTTTTAGTGAGAGGAGTTACTAGCAAGGCCACAGCTAAACCCACTAGAAAGGCTATAAAGATTCTCATTAGTTACCTCGGTGCAATTTTTTCCCTAAGATTTCTTTAAAATATACGACTTCCCGAACTTTAAGCAGCATGGTCAGGACAAAATATACCGCTACGCCTAAAATTATGCCTACAGTTACCACCATTAGATCACTACCCAATCCTATTCGCGGCAACAGGTAGCGCACAGCTAAAACTACAGCCGCCATACCAAGGGAAGCCGCTGTTATGCGGCAAAATGACTGTAAAAAATTACCGTACTTAATACCCGGCAAATGCTTGCGCAAGGCGGGGAAGAATACCAACATATTTATAGTGCTGGCTAAAGCTGTAGCCAAAGCCAAGCCCCGATGACCCATAAAACCAATGGTTATAAAGCTCACAGCTACGTTAACAGCTATGCCGCACAGTCCGGCGTAAATAGGCATTTTAACATCGTTAAAAGCATAAACGGCCTTCATTAAAACCAGAATCGCCGCGTAGGGGAATAAGCCAATAGAGTACCATTGTAACGCTTGGGCCGTACTTATTGCCGCGGCATGGGTAAACTCACCCCGCTCAAAAAGCACCGAAATTATCGGATTGGCCAAGCAAATTAAACCCACCGCCGAAGGAATAGCCAGGAGCATAACAATCCCCATGCCCTTTTCCAAACTGGCAATAAAAGATTCCTTCTGGTCTTTTAAAGCATATTCACTAAAGGCGGGATAAATAGCTACAGCAATTGCAGCTACAAAAATCCCGCTGGGTAAATTTACCACTTTAGTAGCGTAATTTAACACGGAAATACTACCTTCCGGCAGTCCCGAGGCAAAAATACGGTTTAAAATATAATATATCTGGTTTACCGAGGTACCCAAAACAATGGGCACCAGGGAAAGCATGGCAGCCTTAACCTCAGGGTGGCGCAGGGAAAATTTAGGCAAATACCGATAGCCGGAACGCCAAACTCCCGGTAAAACCACTAATAAAAAGCCCACAAAGCTTAAGAGAGTGCCATAAGCCAAGCCGCGAATGCCAAAATTGCTACCTAAAACAAAGACGGAAACAATAATAATCAAACTGGAAAAACCAGGGGCAAAGGCTGCGGAGAGGAATTTGTGGTTGGCATTTAAAATTCCCGAACAAATCATACCTAAGCTCATAAAGATGATAGCCGGAAACATGATTCTGGTTAATTCTATAGCCAAGTCAACCGCTGCCACGTTTAAATTAGGCGCAAATATCTTTACCAACAGGGGAGAGAACACTACGCCTAAAGCCGCCGTAATAATCATAGCGGCGGCAGTGGCATTAATAAAATAGCTAGTAACTAAATTCGCCTCTTGGCGGCGGTTTTCCACCAAGTATTTAGTTAAAATGGGAACCGTTATGGTAAGAAGGGCCTGCCCCAGGACTTGCTGTAAAGAATATGGCAAAGTATAAGCCACATTGTAGGCGTCGGTCTGCATGGTAGCGCCAAAAACGCCCGCAATAGCCACTTCCCGCAAAAAGCCCAAAATTTTAGCTAACAAATTCATGATGACGACTACTAAAGCCGCCCTTGACACACTATTACCCATGGTTCTCCTTAAAGCTCATACCAGTATAATTTTAATTTATAGGCCTATTTTTCCAATTTTTCTGATTGTTCAGATTCTTCAGTTTCTTCTTTTACAGTATGTTCAGCTTCTGCGTTTATGATTTCAGCTTCTTGGGTTGCCTCACCTTCAGCCTCGCCTTCTGGCAAAATCTCGTCGGACTCAGCCGTTAAGTCATCAGCTTCCTTATCTTCCGCCTCTGTGCCTAAAGTTTCACCGCTTTTGTTCGGTCGGACATAGCTGGAATCTTTGCGGGCATTGCGCCGGGCAATACGGTCTAAGAGCAAATGCAGTAAATCCAGGACAGACTCGGCTTTTTCCTGCAACTCCGGCAGTTTATCATCTATGGCCGCCACAACTTCTCCCAAGGCCCCTAAGGCTGCCTCGAAATTTTTCAAAAATTCGGCGCTGTCGTAATATTCTAAATCACCGGTAACGCTAAGGCCCAGTTGGTTAACGAAGGACCGCACTTTGGGGTTATAACTTAGTGAAGCAAAGGGAGTCTTTGTCACCGCCGCCATTATCAGGGAATGGAGCCGCATACCAAAGACAAAATCAGCATTATCCATCACGGTCATAATCTCTCTAGGCGTTAGGGCCACCTTGGCGTCGAAAACCTCGGCCGGTTCAGTCATGGCCTCTTTTATTTGCTGTGATACTTCTATATCCGCTGGGTATTGAAATGGCAACAAAACAACTTTATAACCGGCCTGCACTGTCATATCACCAGCAGCGGCAATATCCGCTATCGGCAAATTATCCCACTGGCGTATTGAAAATACAGCCAGTTTTTCCTCGGAGCCGGCCCAGAGGGAGGGGTGCTGTCCCATAATACCGTAACCTTCTACCGCCAAAACTGGTTCTTCAGCCTCTTCTGCCGGGGCGTCAGTCTCAGGGGCAGTAGTTTCATCGCTCTCTGTGACAGCCTCCTCGGTTATCAATTCCTGAGAAGCCTCATCTGTGGCCGCTGCCTCTGCATCTTCCTTGTCCACAACTTCCGCGAAAGCTGCGGCGTTCATGGGCTTATGGAGAACATTCTTAGCGGCTTCCGCTTCTAATTTGGCGGCGTTTTCCGCCATGATGGTGTGAAGGGTCTTTTCATCCACCAGAGAAATTTCTATTTCCACTTCCTCTTCTGTTTGAGGTAAACTAGCGTCTAAAGCTTTAACAAAGCGTTCCACAGACCAACGCCGTTCTGTTGAACCAAGCAGCAGAACCGGGTCAGCAGTAACGCGAATACGTCCCCGCCGCAAGCCCCAGCTATGGAGCAGGTCAGCGGATTCATCATCCCGTACTGTAATTTTAGCCGCTTTACGCAATACCTTGGCAATTCGGCTTTGGTTCCAGCTATCTGTTACAGGGCCAACGCCCTGGCTAAAAATAAATACCGGACGTTTACGCCGCATGGCCATTTTCATAATATGGGTGTAATACATAATAGACTTTTTACCGGTAGCGTCCTGTAGTAAACCGCCGCCGCCGCTTAAAAGAATATCCGAGGCCATAATTGCCTTATGTATTTGCCCCCATTTCCAACGGTCATACGCTTCTACGCCGTATTCCGCGGCAGTTTCCGCCGGCTTATCCGACAATACCGCAATCTCTATATCGGGAAACTCTTGGCGTAAATTTTCAATCATGGACAGAAGAATGGCTTCGTCACCTACGTTGTCAAAGCCATAGTACCCGGAAATACAAACTTTTGTCATAACACATTTCCTTCCATTTTCTTCTTAATCTTTTTCATTATCCAATTAACCACTAATATAGCGACTATACCGATAATAATGCCCAACCATAAACCGTTAAAGGTACGCAATAGGGAAACGGACAACGGCGTGTGGAGGTGACAAAACGTATTTAAAATAGATACTTGACCAATAGCTCCCAAAAGCCAGAGGGGTACAAGATAATCTTTATAGCCATAGTATAAGGCCAAAAGCATACAGGGAGCGCCAATTAAAAACTCCTTAGTACGGGGCCGCACTGTCAACCACTGCTCTAGCTTAGTACGGAAAGCCAATTCCAGGGACGAGGCTTCCAAACCGTCATTGCCGGAACGCAGCACCAGAACCAATAAGGCCAGGGCTAAAACAGCTAAAATAATTAACTCACCATAGCGCACCGGCTGTTTAATAAAGCCGTAGGTTTTCTGGAAGATACTCTCCCTTTCCTTGAGAAAGAGACAATAGAGTAGGATCAGCAACAAGGGGCCAACCATGGCCAATTTTACGCCGCTGAAGATACTTAAGCTGTTCATAAAGGGTTTTAGGGAAAGGAGGCCGACAATAAATACAGCCCCAATCAAGGTAATACCACACATTTTTAGAAAAACTAGCAGGGTTTTGCCTAAGGAGGGATAAGAGCCAACATAAGTTATAACAGCTAAAGTTGGAAAAATTAAACTTGCAATAAGGGCTAAGAGTCGGGCAGCCAATACCCCGCGGCCCACAAAAGCCAAACAGAGAACGCCGGCTATCATCACCAGGGCAAGAACAGCGGCAATTTTAGGTATACGCAATCTAACGCCGAGAAATACAGCACCCGCCCCAATACCAAAGGCAATTAACAATAAAACAACCTTATTTTGGGGAATTTCCTTGATAGTATGCACCATACCTACGTCAAAACCGCTGTTTTCTATTTTATTAATTAAGCCTGCGCCATAATCCATAACAGAGGAAAAGTCGCTATCAGGAAACGATTTAATATAGGCTATACGCACATTCCGCTCATTAATAGCCAGAGTAAACCGGTTCAAGGAATCGGGAACCGTAACCTTCTCCATTTCATCATCGTTTATGGAATGAAGGCGCACCATATTACCTTCAAAAGCATCAATTAAATCAGTCAGACCCTTTTGGCCATAAAATTCTATTAGCACTAGCGGAGCATTAAGAGTTTGCAAACCAGCAGCCATATCCTCAATTAAAGCGGCCCGATTTTCTTCACTGTCCACTTTAATAATAGATTTTTCATTGAACATGATGCCGCCAATATTTAACGCCGCCAAAGGTTCCACTAAGGCAGCCATATCGCCTTCACTATAATCAGGCCAAGTGGAAAAGCGAGGTATAACATAATAACCCGCGGCGCTGGCCTTTTCCATGGCGGAAAAATCAAAAATCATACCCAAATCGGGAATTTCCGAAGCCACATCGTCAAAGGCAACTAGACTATAAGTTGTGCCTAAAGCTTCTATGGTATAGCCAATAACCTCAGCGTTTGTTTTCAGGGACATATTGGTGAGTAGTGGTTCCGTATATTCATCCTCTAACATCCAAAGATATTTAAAATCAAGGGGCAATTCCCCCGGCTCCACGGTATTACCCGCGCTATCACTAATATGATACTCGCCGTTAATAACGCCGCTCCGCAAATCCATGCCAGTAACATTCATGGCTATATTTTTTCGCACCAGCTCATCCACGGTCATTTCCCGAAAGATGAAAGATGTTACTGAACCTTGGGCGTCTACTAGCGCCTGGTCAATAGCAATATCCTCTTTACCCGCTAAGGAAGAAAAATCAGTCCAGACCATGGCAACTTCCACATTATCGTTATCCCTTTCCACGGCAACGCGCTGATAGGCTACGTAAAAAGATGCCGCCATAGCTAAAATTATCAGAGCTATTAAGATGCCTTTCCACTTACGATTAAGCATGTTTCCTCCCTAAAACAAATATTAATAATAAGTAATGAATAAATAACGAATTATTAAATTAAATTAGTTTTTAATTTAATCTCTTAATAGCCTGTAGTTTAGTCATTACTTCCTAAAATTACTTACTTTATATATTATACTTAATTATTCCTGTTTCATCAAGGTATTTCCCAATAAAACTGGTGAAAGATAGCAAAAAAATACGCTACACTTTTTTACTACAATAATTTATACAAAAAACCGACAAAAACGGCAGGTAAGAATTGTGTATCTTCCCTGCCGTATTACTAATATCACAATACCCTGTATACCCTGTATACCCTGTAGCTATTCTTTGGGCAATCTATATTACCGTTTACTGCGTATATCCCGCTTTACATCCCGCATAAATCTCGGTAAATTAAGGGTGCGCTTAAAGCGTCTAGGGTCCTTTAACAGGCGATAAAGCCATTCTAGCCTTAGTTGTTGCCAAATTTGGGGAGCGCGCTTTATGAGGCCGGCAAAAACATCAAAACTCCCGCCCACGCCAATGCCGATATTTACGCCGCATTCGGGGCCAAACTCCTTTAACCACAAATCCTGACGAGGGAATCCCATGGCGACCAAAAGAATATTGGCGTGAGATTTTTTTATATCTTCAACAATCGCAGCGCTATCGTCCCAGGAAAAATAACCGTTGTGATAGCCGGCGATTTTGGCGCCATATTTAGTTGCCATGTTTTTTACTGCCAGGGAAACCGTTTCTTCCTTGGCGCCTAAGCAATAGAAAGAATAGCCCTCTGCCTGGCTAAGAGACAAAAGCCGCTCCGTTAAATCAACACCGGAAACCCGTTCTGTAATAGGAGCGCCATAATGTTGAGACGCCCACATGATACCGGCTCCGTCAGGAGTTACCAGATCAGCCCCATTAACCAATTCTCCTTGTTTCTTATCCTTAGAGGATAAGTAGGCAATTTCCGCATTGAGAGTGAGAATACGGGCATAGCCCTGGTCAGCTATTACATTCTTCACAAAATCAAGAGATTCCGCCATTGTAATATTATCAACTTTTAAGCCAAGTATATTCATACTCCGGGTTTCATCACTGTACATCTGAATCCTCCCCAGAAGTATTCGTCATCTGATTTTCACTCTCATTTTCAGTATCTTGGTTTTGCTCGGCTGCTTTGTCTAATTCCTCCTGGGTAGGCTGATAATTATTCACAGCCTCAAAGAAGGCGTCTCCCTGTTCCTCATGGATAAAGAAATAGCTAATATCATTGAGATAGCGCCCTTCACCCGGAGGTTCCAGGGTAACCAGCTCAAAGCCATCGCCTAAGTCCATCATTATTTGCAGCAATTGGGAGCCTGTGAGGTTTGTTACCACATTATTTTTGATAGCAGTACTAATATCAGGTATTTTTAACATCGTACCCATAGAAAGCAACTGGTCCTTGAGGGTAGATATAAATAGCTGTTGGCGCTCAACCCGGCCCAAGTCTCCCTGGCCGTCGCTACGGAACCGGCAGAACTGCAAAGACTGTTCGCCGCTCAAGGTTTGCATACCTGCTTGCAGGTCAATACCTTCCGCCGCATATTGCATATCCATAGGCACATCAATAGTAACTCCGCCGACAGCATCGATTACATCAACAAAACCCTGGAAGTCAACCTCCGCTGTATAGTCTATATCAATATCAAAATTTTCTTTTAAGGTCTCCTCAGTAAGCTCAATACCACCGTAAGCATAGGCATGGTTGATTTTAGTTCTTTCGCCGCTGGTAGGTATAGTAATATAGGTATCTCTGGGGATGCTGACCAAACGGACAACATCCGAGGTAAGATCCACAAAAGCTACCATTAGGGTATCGGAACGGCTGGTTTCATCTCCCGGCCGGGCGTCGCAACCCATCATCAAAACCGTGAACTGGCCTTTTTCAAAAGGGACCCGCTGTTCTTCAACGGTCATGGCGCTGCTATCATCACTTAAATCCCCCCAAATTAGGGGATAAAGATAGGAACCAACGTAACCCACCCAAGATGAGAGTATAATTACGCACACTAAAAGTACGGTATACACCGGGGTAAAAAACTTCTTTTTCTTTTTAGATTTCTGCTTGGGCTTAATATTTTGCTTCTTAACCTTTTTCGGCTTTTTAGTTTTTGTTTTATTTTGAGGAACAGCCTTTTCGGGGCTAATATCCAGCGTGTCCATATACGGATCTTTATAATTGTCAGCGCTGTATCCCATATCTTTGTTATCCACGGAAAATAAATACCTCTTCTGATTAAAATGTATTATGCTTGTCTTTCCAGTCTGATATTATAGCATACTTTTCGTAAAAATACAAAAAATAGCAGAAAATTGCTAAAATGTACATATTAATAGAAAAATCGGACGACATAGCCAACTCAAATCACCCTAAATATTGCGGAAAATCAGACTTGCGCCTTGGTAATCTGATATTGTCTTTCCGCCTCCCACATAACTTTAGCCAGGTCGATAGTGGGGTACTCGCCGTCCCGGTAAACTATCTGGCCGTCACACACCGTCATATAGACGTCACTGCCTTCGGAGGCGTAAACCACATGATTGAGCAGCTGCTCCCTGGGATAATACCGGGGATTGTCTAAATTTAATAAAACAAAGTCCGCCTGCATACCGGTTTCAATGAGGCCGCAGTTTTCCCGACCCTGAGCTAAGGCCCCGCTGCGGGTGGCAGTATATAGGGCTTGAGCAGGGCTGATAAGGGTGGGATCTAACTGGGTGCCCTTATGGATTAAGGCCATTACCCTCATTTCATCTACCATGCTAAGACTATCATTACTGGAGGCTCCGTCGGTGCCTAAAGCCACCTTGATCCCCTTGTTTAACATCTCAGGTATTTTGGCCACGCCGCTGGCTAGTTTAAGATTGCTCACAGGGCAATGAGCCACTGTAACGCCTTTTTCCTTTATTATTGCCATATCGTTATCATCTATCCAAACGCAATGGGCCGCAGTGGTGGGAACGTCGAAAAGACCAAGCTCAGCACAGTATTGCACCGGCGTTTTACCGTGGCGTTGCCAACAGGCTTCATGCTCTGATTTAGTTTCAGAAATATGCACTTGCATACGGCAATTTTTACTTTGTGCGTACTCGGCCACTTCGGCAACAACCCGAGGAGTGGAGGTATACTCGGCATGAATACTCAAATCAATTTTTATAGCGTCCTGATTAGCGCCATGATACTGGGCAAAAAGTTTTTCATTTGTGGCGTAATCCGGTAAATCGTAGAAGCTGCCCTCGTTAAAACAAGTGGTGCCAGTGGAAAGGTTCAGCTTAGCGCCGGCGGAAGCAAAGGCTTTGGCTACTGCCTCAGCTTGCAAATACATATCAGTGCTGGCCACTGTACCGCTGCGAAACATTTCAGCTATTCCCAGTAAAGCGCCATAATAAACGGCTTCAGCGGTGAGATGGGCCTCAAAGGGAAATATCTTTTTATGGAGCCAATCCTGGAGGTTCAGATTTCCCCCGTAACCCCGGAGTAAGGTCATGGGGGTATGGGCGTGGGCGTTATAAAAAGCCGGCAATAATAGCTTGTCCCGGCCGTCTATCACTTCACCTGGACAGTCAGCCGGTAAAGTAGAGCTGATGCTCTCTATTTTCCCCTCCTTGATCACCACATAACGGTGCTCCTCCAGCTCAAAATTCTTATTTAGCAGGGTAATATCTTTTAGCAGCATATTGTTACTCCTTGTCTAATAAATATTTTTCTAATATATCACAGGCGTCAGCTACGCAGCCCTCACAAATTTCCTGTTTTTCCCTACTCTTATCAGCTAATAACTCCCGACAGTAAATAGTGCCATGTTTAGCTCGGAAGTCCTCAGCCATAGATTTTACTAAACCATAAGTATCCTTCTTAGTGGTACCGGGCTTCGCCGTACCGCCGCTGTTCTGTAAACCCGCGGCGGAGAACATGGCGGTTACCGCGCCGCACACCTCGCCTAATTGGCCCATGCCGCCGCCGTAACCTTCGGATATACGGTAGGCGGATTCAGGGTCTAGCTGCCAGATATCGCAATAAGCGCAAATAACCGCCTGGGCGCAATTATAACCTTGTTTATAATAATTCACAGCTTTATCCTTGTTAGTCATTATATTACACTCTCCTTATAAAAAATAGATAGTTTCATTATAACACAGCAAAAATAGATAAATCCATTATACCACATATTACCATATTATGGTATAATCATCTCATTAGCAAAAAATTGCCACCAACTTATGGCCAAAAAGAGGTAAAAAATGAGCGTATTAATTATTTATGACGGTAAAAGCGGCACTACCCAAAAAGCAGCCAACCTCCTGAAAGAATACTTGCCCCAAGCTGAAACAGTAGATATAAAAAAGCTCAACCACAATTTAGCATCCTATGACACAGTTATTATCGGGTCGGCTATACGCATGGGCAATATCTCTAAGGCAACAAAGAATTTTATAGCGGCCAACCAGGCGGAACTTTTACAAAAAAAGTTGGGTCTATTTATCTGCTGCGGTCTGCCAGAAAAAGCCGCACAGCAATTAGCGGACAATTTTCCCGCATACCTGCGGCAACACGCTATAGC
>DXZC01000037.1:0-14836 GCA_019415505.1 Peptococcaceae bacterium
ACAGGCTCCAGCTTGTCTCACAATCTTAAGGTTTTGCGGGCGGAGAATCTTTTTGACCTCCTGGTGACCAATGATAAGACCCTGCGCCATAAGCCCCACCCGGAGCCAGTGGAGTATGCCATGAACTATTTGGGCAAATTTCCCCATGAGTGCCTGATGGTTGGGGATACCCAATACGACCTTTTAGCCGCGGAGGGCGCTGGGGTTGCCAGTGTCGGCGTGACCTGGGGTGTGGAGACGGCGGCCCAGTTAAAAGAGTCCCGCCCCACTTACATTGCCGACAGTTTGGCGGAATTGCGGCGGATTATTTACTCTTTGGCCCCGTCCCAACCTTTTTAAGGCCTGAGTTGAACGCGACAAATAAGCGGTTACGCTGAGTAAGGTTACACATAGAAACAACAATACCAGGTAAACTCACTGGATAATTATAGCGCTGTACGTAATTTGCGTACAGCGCTATTTTAATTAAAAGTATATTTAACTTTTTGCCAATGACCTGGGCTTTTTAGCGCCTCTGTTTCCCTTGACGTGGGCTGATAAGGATAAGGAGGGTTGAGTATGATAATAGAGGCTAAGGCGGTTAAAGCAGTTAAAGTGGTTAAAGTGATTAAAGCGATTAAGTGAGATAAGAAAGTTAAGGCCGGTAAAGAGGATTAAGTCAGATAAGAAGGTTTAGTAAGGTAAAGCGGTTAAGTATGAGAAGAAGGTTAAGGGTGTAAAGTGATTTGAGGGAGAAAAGGCGGCCTAAGCCGGGTAAATAAAGTATGATAAGGCTGCTAAAGCGGTTAAAGAGGGCTAAGTATGGTAAGGTAGCAAGGCGAATAAAGAGGATTAGTGTGATAAGAAGGCCAAGGGGGTAAAGCGGTTAAGTATGGTAAGGAGACTAAAGCGGTTAAAATGTGTTAAGTAGGATAAGAAGTCTAAGGAGAATAAAGAGGACTAAGGCTGATAAGGTGGCTAAGTTAGGATAAAGTATGATAAGGCGGGTCAAAGAGAGTCGAAGCGGTTAAGCCTGATAAGGGTGCTAAGGTAGATTAATAAAGGTTGATAAGGCTGCTTAATAGCGGGGCTTAATGTCGCTTAGGATATTTAAGGCGGTGTTCACCTGGGCCTTGGTGTTAAATAGCCCGAAGCTAAAGCGCACTGTCCCTTGGGGATAGCTGCCTATGGCGCGGTGAGCTTCCGGGGCGCAGTGTAGACCTGTGCGCACTGCTATTTCCCCTTTTTGGTGGAGGAGATTGCCCACCTCCTCAGGGCTGCAACCCTTGACATTGAGTGACACCACCGGCAGGCGCAGCTGATTTTCATCGGGGCCATAGACTTTGACATGGTCCAGGTGCTTTAAGGACGCCTGGAAATATTTGGTTAATTGCCATTCATGCTGAAAGACCTTTTCCGTACCGTAATCCTGTAAGTAGCTGATACCCGCCCCCAGCCCACCAATGCCTGGGAGATTTAAGGTGCCGCTTTCCAAAGCGTCAGGATAATTTTGGGGTTGATAGGGGCTTTGGGATTGACTGCCAGTGCCCCCGGTTTTTAAGGGTTCCAGTAACCCCTCCTCCTTTACATACAGCAGGCCCACCCCGGCGGGACCCAGGAGACTTTTATGTCCCGCAAAGGCGGCGAAGTCTATATCCAGAGCTGTTAAATCCAGAGGCAAAACCCCTGCGGTTTGGGCCATGTCGCTATAAACTAAGACATTGTGGGCGTGAGCGGCGGCAATAATTTTGGCTAAAGGCAGTATTTTACCGCTGACATTGGAGCCATATCCAGCCACTACTAGACGGGTTTTTGTGGATAAAGCCCTGAGAAGCTCAGAAATCGTCTGATCATCATCTTCGTATACATTAACCCTAGTAAGGCCAATTCCCTTTAATTCTAAGGCTTTGAGAGGACGGAAATTCGCGTTGTGTTCTGTCGAAAAATAGATAACGTGCTCCCCTGGGCGCAGATAACCCCGGAGCACCGTGTTGGCGGCTTCAGTGGCGTTGAGGGTGAATATAATTTGGCTCGATTTGCCTGCTCCCAAAAATTGCGCTATGCGGGATCTCGTCTCATATAAATACTTCGCGGTTTTATGGGCCAAGGGGTAACCGCCCCGGCCGGGGTTGCCGCCATAGTTCAGGAGCACGTTTTCTATTTCTTCATAAACGCAGCGGGGTTTGGGGTAGGAAGTGGCGGCGTTATCAAAGTAGATCATCTTTATTCCCTCCATATAGCTGTTTAACTGTTTCACGTGAAACAATACAAGGCCCTAAGCGGCGCTAAGATTTAAACTTTGGCCCTTCGCTGTCCTGTTGCAAGACGGTATAACCGTATTTATGGAGTTTACCCTTTTTGCCCTTTGGGCTGTTGAGTGATGTTGACACTGTAATTAAAGCGTTTAGTTGGCAGCGAAGGGCCGGAAGTTTCACGTGAAACATTATACTAACAACTATATGTGAAAAAATTCGACATTATCACTAAGTCTCACAAATTAATAGAGGGGTTGGGCGCTATGGCCGTTCCCTCCCTTGGTGGGGTAGTATGGAGGATTGACTATTAAAAATCTTATGCCAGTGGTTATAAGACTGTGCAGTGGTTAAGAGTCCGTACCAGCGGTTAAAGGTTTGGGCCAGCAATTAACATTCAGTACAGGTGGCTTAAAGCCGTACTGGGGTTTTAAGGTTTGTCCCGGCATTTAAAAAGTATGGGGCAGCAAAAAAATCCCTGTCCCAGCCGCTAAAAACTTATAATAGTAGCTTGACTCCCGTGCTAGCGGTTAAAAGTCAGTACAGACGATTAAAAGTATGGGCCGACGGTTAAAACACTGTATTAGAGGTTAAAAAAAACGCCCTAAGGCGTTTTTTATGATTCTTCGGCTTTTAAGGATTCCTCTTCCTCTATAACTAGGCTTAAAATCCGGTTTAAATCGTCATCGTTGTAATAATCTATCTCAATGCAGCCGCCATAAGCGGTGTTTTTAATTTTTACCTTGGTGCCAAAGCGTTGTCGCAGCTTATTTTCCATATCCCGCTGAAAGGGCGTGGGTTCATTGGGGCTGCGCCTGGTTTTAGCCGGGGGCTTTTCCCCCTCCACGGAGTTAACGCGTTTGGCTAAGTCCTCGGCTTGGCGCACTGACAGGGCTTTACTGATTATTTCCTCTAGTAAGAAGGCCCGGCCTTCCACGGTTTTTACCGCTAAAATTGCCCTGGCGTGGCCGGGTGAAATCTCACCTTTGACCAAGGCAGCTGTTTCTGCCGGAGCTAAGGACAATAAACGCAGGCTGTTAGCAATGTAGCTGCGGCTCTTGCCCAGGGTTTCGCCTAAGGTCTCTTGGGTATAGCCGTGCTCGTCCAGCATGCGGCGAAAGGCTGCCGCCTCCTCTAAAGGGGTTAAATCCTCCCTTTGCAGGTTTTCAATTAAACCCAATTCAGCTACCTGGCGGTCGTCAGCCTCAATTATAACTATTGGCACTTCCTCTAGTCCCGCTGCCTTGGCGCCCCGCAATCGCCGTTCCCCGGCGATTAACTCATATTCCCCGCCCTGCTGCCGTACAACTAAGGGCTGGAGCACGCCATGGCGTTTTATGGAGTCAGCCAGTTCGTCAATTTTCTCATCCTCAAAATTTTTGCGAGCCTGCTCCCGCCCTGGTAGAATGGTGTTTATTGGAACTGAAGTGGGAGCTGCTACTGTGGCTTCCCCCTCCGTCTCGGTCTTGTTGGCTAAAATAAAGTCCTCTGTGGCTTCGGGAATCAATGCTCCCAAGCCCTTTCCCAAGCCCCGCTTATTTTGCTTTTTTGGCATTTTTCATTACCTCCCCGGCTAAAGCGTCATACTCCTCCGCGCCCTTGGATTTAGGGTCATAGGCCAAGATGGGCAAGCCGTAGCTGGGCGCTTCCGAAAGCCTGACCGTTCTGGGTATAACCGTTTTAAATACTTTTTTCTTAAAGTGCTCCCGCACCTCGTCCGCCACCTCTTGGGCCAGATTGGTGCGGCCGTCGTACATGGTGAGTAAGATACCTTCCAACTCCAAATTGGGGTTCATGTGGGTTTTAACCAGTTGGAAGGTGTTAGTGATATCGCTTAACCCCTCTAAAGCGTAATATTCGCATTGTAAAGGCACGATAAGGGAGTCCCCGGCGTTTAAAGCGTTTAAAGTGAGGAGGCCCAGGGTGGGCGGCGCGTCAATGATAATAAAATCGTATTGGTCGCGAATTTTGTCCACCTGGCGGGCCAGGCGTTTTTCCCTGGCAACCTCGTCCACCAACTCTATTTCCGCGCCCCCTAATTGGCGGGAGGAGGGAACTAAATCCAGGTTCTTAAAATCCGTGTTAATAACTAGGGCCTTTAAAGGCACATCGTTGATGAGAGCGTCGTAAACGCAGTGCTCTAAGTTATTGCGGTCAACCCCAACTCCCCCTGTGGCGTTGCCCTGGGGGTCGATATCAATGAGTAAAGTTTTTTTGCGGTGTTGGCCTAAATAGGCGCTTAAATTAACTGCGGTGGTAGTTTTGCCTACGCCGCCCTTCTGATTGGCAATTACAATTACCCTTGCCATATTCCATCCTCTTTTCCCCAACTCTTAGTGGCAGTTTGGTTGTAAAATTTAGTCTTGCACTATTTTTTTGTCAACCCCTTTTCCTGCCAACAAAAAAGGGTCAATAGATTCAACAGTTTAATAGGTTTTTTTTAGGCTATCTAGATACTATAGCAGCTTAATACAGTTGTTTAGCAGGTCCGACCTTCTACAATAGTTTAATATAGGCTATTCTGAGCTAGAATTTAACGGTAGGTCAATACCGGTTATTTAGTATATCCTGATTCCTGTCGTAGCTTAATGCCGGCTCTTTAGTATATCTAGATTCTTGCGGCAGTTTATGTTTATTTGGCCGATCTATTTACTTATTGAATATTATATCATAAACATGACTTAAAAAAAAGTCTCTTTCCTTCAAGAACATATGTTCTTGAAGTGAAACTTAACTGTTGGGGCCAAGGGTCGTATTTTTCTACTATCGCAAAAATCCAGGGCCAGATAGGATTAGATAACCTTGCGTTTAACTGGCCAAAAGGGGTCTTGCGTCAAAGTCCAGGAAAGCGCCCTTGGGGGGAAGATAGCTTGGCAGTCCGCGGGTTGCGGTTAACATAACGCCATTTGCTTGGCAGTAAATTGTTATAGTTTAAAGTCTAGTCAGGAACCAACGGGAGTGGGGGACAAAGGGGTAATGTGTTAAAGTCCAGAACCAAGCAGAACTTGGGTAAAATGAGTTGGCAATCAGGGGTCATAAAAAGGGTAGGGCCTTACATTTATGCCCTACTTGGGAGCAAGTAATGATTATTGTCAGTTATATCAGTGGCAGCCTCTGAGGGGATTAAGGAGCAAGGTG
This sequence comes from Peptococcaceae bacterium, assembly GCA_019415505.1. Lineage (GTDB taxonomy): Bacteria > Bacillota > Dehalobacteriia > UBA7702 > UBA7702 > Cryptoclostridium. Next base: position 5,370 of record DXZC01000037.1, read on the forward strand.
CGGGGCCATTATCGCCCCAGTCATTTTCTGGCAATCTCGACCAGCCCTTTGCGCCCCTGCCAGTGTTGGCGGTTCCTACTCGTGCCCCCGGTGAGCTATGTCAGTGTCTTGCGATTCCTACCTGTGCCCCGTGAGCCCTGGCATTCCCCGGAGATTCCTACCTGTGCCCGGCGAAGTCATGCCTCGGCTAGTCCTGGCACTTCTTAGTAAGCCCTGCCAGTGTCGGCGACCCTATCCGTGCCTGGCGAAGTCCACCATTGGCCGGGGCCTACCTTTTCCCAGCGATTCTAACTCGTGCCGGTGAAGCCTATCATTTTTCGGTGGCACCTACTAGTACCCGGATAGTCCTACCAGTGCATGGTGAGTCCCGCCAGTACCAAAGCCTGTCAGTGCTGGGGCTTTTGTTAAAAATCCAAGGATAAACTGGGTTGAGGGTAAATGAGTTGGCAGCCAGAACTTATGGGAAGGGTAGCGGTTAACATAACGCCATTCGCTGGGAAGTAAATTGTTCTGCCAGTTTAAAGTGTAGACAGGGGCCGAATGGAATGAGGGACAACGGGGTTACGCGTTAAAGTCAAGCACAAGCAGCTTGGGGCTAAGATGAGTAGGCAGCCAGCGATCATAAAAAGGCTGGGGCATTATGTTTATGCCCTACCCGTGAGAAAGTAAATGATTATTGTCTATTATCAGTGGCAGCTTCCTGGGGATTCAAGACAGAGATACAAAGCCATTATCGAATTTGCTGTTCTTAGGTTAGCCTTACCGGTGTACGGTGAAGCTTGCCATTTCCCGGCGAGCCCTACCAATGCCCAGCGAATATATCTACGGCCAGTAGTCCTAGCAGCATCCGCTGTGTCCAGCTAGTCTCCAGCGAGCCTATCAACGGGCAAATCCCGCCTTTCATCATCAAACCCTGGCGTCCCACGACAAGCCCAAGCCCTACCAGTGCCCAGCAAATATTTCAGTGGCGAACTCTACCAGCATCCGGTAGTCCTATCAGCGTCCTGTGAGCCGGTCAGTCTCAGGCGGGCTCTACCATGCCTCAGTACGCCCCGTCAGTGTTGGCGGTTCCTACCCGTGCCAGGCAAGCCCCGCCAACGCCGGGCACGTCCTGCCGTTCCTCAGCGAGCCCTGGCAGGGCGGGTGAGGGTTGGCCAGACCTTAATGGCAAGGAATATTAAGGTAAGAAATATCGAGACAGGGAATATCAAGGCAGATAATATCGAGGTAAGAAATATCGAGACAGGGAATACTAAGGCAGAGAATATTAAAGCAGGGAATATCAAAGGAGAGAAATATCGAGGTAAGGGGGGTAATCCTTGTCCGCCTCGCCCTTGTAAACCAAGGTGCATTGGCGGGCTTCGGTTTCGGACTCATCCTCCTCCTCAAAGCCCATGAGTTTGTAGGTAACATACATCACCCGGTTGCGGCCGGTGTGTACAAAATCCGCTGTGAGCTTTTTATTTTTAGCCTGGGCCAGCTTAATTAAATGCACTAATAAGGCGGAGCCAATGCCCCTGGTCATAACCCGGCAGGACATGAGCAAAAGGCGTATACGCAGCTCAGTTTGGTTTTCCTCCAACAGCACAATGCCAATTTTGCCGTAAGCGCCAAATTTGTCTTGCAGCGAGGCAATGAGAAAAATATGCCGCTCCGAACTGATGTAGGACTCCAACTCCTCAAAGCTATAGGTTACGCCGGTGGAATTTAACTGGTTGGTGCGGATGGTAAGTTCCTCCACCCGCTCTAAATCCCCGTGGCTGACCGGAGCAATAGTTAACTCCATGTTGAGGGTGGCTAAAAATTCCTCTGAAGAGCCGCTAAACTCGGCTTCAGTTGCCTTGCGGTTTAAATCGCTGCGGTACATCTCCCGCCGCAGCCGGGAATCCTCGGTAATAAAGCGGGGGATAAATTCAGGCATGGCGGTGAGGTTTTGATAGTCCGCCGCGTCTATGGTGAGAACGTCGGGGTGGTGGTAACGCACTTCCGCCCGTTCAAAATCTTGGTCGTCAATGAAGGCCAGGGAATCTATGCCAATGTTTAAAGCCTCGGAAATAGCCTGCACAGACTGGGCCTTGGAGTTCCAGCCAATTTGGGGGTAGAGAAAATAATCCCACAGTCCCAGCTTTTTGAGGGCCGCTTCCGCGTCGGTTGGGTCATTTTTACTGGCCACCGATAGGAGTATGCCCCGGCGGTCCAACTCCTGAAAAATAGCGGCCATGCCCTCCTTGAGCTTCACCTCCTGGCCCTCCAGGAGAACCCCGTCCCACAGGGTATTATCTAAATCCCAAATCAAGCATTTTTTGTTTTTTGCCATCTTATTTCACCTTATATTTTTCAATTAATTGAGCAATAGTGTCAATATTGCGGAAATTTTCTTTTTTCACGTCTTTATTCTTCAATTTAAAGCCAAATTCCTTTTCAATGAACACCACAATTTCAATGGCAAAGAGGGAATCCACATAGCCGCCTTTGAAAAGGTCCGCTTCGTAATCCGGCACTTTTTTCCGGGCTTTGGCATTAAAGAATTCCATCAGTTTTTGGCAATATAAATTATGGTCCGACATTTTTATTACTCTCCTTTAACATCTTTAGTTTAGTATCTTTAGTTTCTAACGCTCAGTTTATTTAGTTTATCATGTCCAGTAATTCCGCGGGGCTGACGTCGTTATTGACATTATAGCGGTGCAAAGCGTAAAGGCTCTGGGGCAACCCCTTTATTATGGTGTTGGGGCCGGGCTCTATGGTCATTGTCACCCTATTGCCCATTTCACTTAAGAGTATTTCGCTTAATTCCGTATATTCGCCGTAAGGATAGGCAAAGGCGTTGACCTGATTGCCCACGTTTTCCTCCAGCCCTGTTTTGGCTTGCTGATAATCAGCCCGGAAAAATTCAATGTATGCGGTTTCGCTTTCCCCTTTTTGGGGCAACACGCCATAGCGGTACTGGCCCTTTGGCTCGTATTTCTCCACCTGGTGGCAGTCGTAACTATGGCTTTGCAAATCCATGACGCCGCTTTGCCACATTTCCTTAGCTTGGCTGTAGGTAAAGTGGGGGTAAATAGCCTGGCCGGTATCCTTATAGGTATCTTGGCCCACAGAGGAGACAATCACATTCACTGTGGCCTTAAAGCCGTATTGAGCCAAAATAGGGTAAGCCAGGGTATAGTTATTGCTGTAGCCGTCGTCAAAGGTGATGACTACAGGCTTGGCAGGCAGTTCCACGCCATAATCCACATAGTTAATTAAATCCCCAAAGGTGACGGCAGTGTAACCAGCGGCAGCTAAGGCCGAAATTTGGGCGGCAAAATTCGCCTCGGAAACCTTGGCGTAATCTTCGCCCTCCGAACCCACAGAATGGTACATGAGAATAGGCACTGACTTGGTGTAGGCCGCCGCGTCCGGCGCGGTACCCCGATTAAAGGCTGTAGCTGCCCGCTGGTCCACGTTCTGGGCTGTAACATGATAACCAAAGTCCTGGGGCCGGTAATTGCCGCTGTTGTTGGTGATTATATCCACCATCATAGCCCCGATATTGGTGCGATAATGGTAGGTATCGTAAAAATAGCGGCTCTCATAGGCTACAGAGGTGTAGCCGGAAAAGTCCCAAAAATCGGTTATCGCCGCTAATTCCCGCCAATAAGCCTGTAGGTCGCCACTGTCATAAGAGGAAAGCTCTAAGGCGGAAATGGGGTCCATAATTAAGATAAAGTTAATATTCTCAGCGTCGCACAGCTCCTTAATTTTAGCTAGGGCCGCCAAGGTTTGTTCTTTGGCCGCTAGCTGGTTGACTGAGCCAAAATCAGTATCAACATTGTCATTGGCGGCCAAGTAGGTTGATAAATCGCCAATGGCTTCCACATCACGTTTGCGCTTGTCATAATTGCCGGTAGCGGCGTCAAAAACGTCGAATTCCTGGGGGGCGTAACTGTCTTGACCGTAGGCTACCAGCTTATCCACAGCGTAAGAGGGGTTGGCAAAAAGGTATTTGCCGTAAAACTTCAGGGGAGAGGAGCCGTCCACCGCGCAGTGGAGGTTGCCCTTCATGGCGTCCTCCTCATTATTGTAGGAAACAGCCTCCTCCAGCCCTAAATTGATGATAATATTCTTGGCCTGGTAATTGGCGATAATGTATTCCGCGGTTTTTTCAATATCATACATATCGCCGCCGTACATCAGCATGCTGTAAAAGTTGGCGTCAAAGCCTTGGTTCAAAGCCTCAATGGGCAAACCCCCAGTTTTGGAGCAGCCGATAACATAGGAATCATACTCCTCATGGTGCGCCTCTAAATAGGGAATTTTCGCCACCCTGGGGTTATTGGTCATATTATAGGCATACCAATTCATTATTTTATCGCCAAAAACCCCAAAGGGGTCCACGGCCACGTTAAAGCCCACTAAAGCTCCAGCGGAAAGCAGGATTGTTAAGCCGAAAATCAGCAGCCATTTCTTAAAAGACAAAGCAAGCACTCCTTAGAATTGGAAGTAAAGGAATTGGGATACCCCGGTCATGTGGAACAGGGAAATCGTCAGCAACACACCGGCAAAAACCGCGTATTGCCACTTGGGGGTAAAGTTTTCCGCTATCTCATTGCTGTTTTTGGCCCCAAAGCTGATTAAGGCGGCTAAGGCAATGAGAGCTATCACAGTAACATTATCCTGTAAATAGGCCAGTCCCCCGGCCCAGAAGGAGCTGGGGTCGGCAAACAGGCCCCGTATATCGAACATGGTTTGGTAAACCGCCAGGGCTTGGGTCATGTTGTTGCTGTCAAACAGGACCCTGACCAGAAGGGTAAAGAAAAAGGTTAAAGCCCAGGCCAGGCCAAAGGGCAGACGCCAGTTTTTTAGGCGCATAATATAAGCGCAGACTACCAATACCCCGTTGGCTAAGCCCCAGAAAATAAAGTGCCAGCCCGCGCCGTGCCAAATGCCGGAGACTAAGAAGGTGGCCATAGTAGCCAGGGCCAGCCGGCCGAAGCCGTTGCCAAAGTGAAAGATATTGTGAAAGATATAGTCCTCAAAAAACCGGGAAATCGTGATATTCCAGCGTTGCCAAAAATCCGCGAAATTCCTGGCCTTATAGGGGGAGTTAAAGTTAATGGGCAGCTTAATGTTAAAGAATAAGCCCAGGCCCAAAGCCATATCTATATAGCCGGAAAAATCGAAATAATAGGCGAAGGTATAGGCAAAAACCGCGCCCCAAGCCTGGAAAAAATCGCCGTTGCCCAAGACATTATAAAAATTTTGGGCATGGAGGATCAAAGGGTCAGCTAAAATAATTTTTTTGGCGCAGCCAATGGAAAAAAGCACGATACCCAAAAGAATATTGGTTTTATTCAGGCGGTTGACGCTCTCATCCTTGAGCTGGGGCAAAAATTCATTGTGGCGCACCACCGGCCCCACGATGAGCTGGGGGAAAAAGGTGACAAAGAGGCAAAATTCCGTAAAGGTAAAGTCCTCAACTTCCTCCCGAAAGACCTCCACCACATAGGATAAAATCTGGAAAGTATAAAAGGAAATACCTAAAGGCAGGACTATATTGGCGATAAAATAATCCGTACCCCACAGGTAGTTGATATTATATAGGAAGAAATTGACATATTTAAAATAGAAGAGCAGGCCTAAATTTTCCACAATAGCCAGGAGCAGTAAAACCACGGCGCCGGCTTTGTTGTTTTTGGCCCGGGCTTTTTTTATGCCCTCAGCCACCAAGTAGTTGAACACTACCGTTAAACCGAGAATCGGGGCAAATTCTACGTTGCCCCAGGCGTAAAAAAACAGGGCCGCTATAATTAACCACCACCGGGCGGCAGTGGTATTATGCAAAAAATATTGGCAGAGCCAATAGCCGGTGAAAACAACGGGAAAAAAGGCGGCTATAAAAATGTAGCTGGAGAAAATCATGTGTAATCCTACCGTCAGCAGTTAATTTTCTAGATGTTATCTATAGGCTATCTATAGATTCAAGTTATAAACATACTTTTTTAGCATACCACCCAACCCCTATAATGTCAACTGAGCCCTTGCTATGTGGGGCTAAGCCCGTTATGGTTCGCGGCGTTGACCTTGGCCCTGAGCTTTTCGTAGTTCGCCGGGCTTGGGAAGGCGTTTATTTCCAGCCATGGGGTAGTCTTAACTTCAACTTTGGCGGCTAGGCAGCATTTGGCAAAAAAGCCGGTAGTATTTAGGTAAAAAATGTTTACTAGCTAGCGTTAGGGCAAAAGGCCGGTAGTATCAGGTGAAAAAAATTTATCAGCTAGCGTCAGGTCTATAGAGGATTTACCAGCTAACATTGCCCTATGGCCAAGCAGTATTAGCCCCAAAAAGGTTTGCCTGCTAGCATAAGGGTAAATAGGCTGTTATGCGGTAGTATCAGGCTAAAATGAATTTATCAGCTAGCGTCAGGCCATATAGCCAGGTAGTTTTAGCCCCAAAATTTACTATTTAGCGTTGGGTAAAAAATCGTTAGCGTTAGGCCCACTTACTGGAGGCAAGGTTAGAGGCTGAGGTCTAAATCCGTCGCCCGGATAATCCGGCCCTGTAAGGTTTCATCCTTGGCCTCATGGTAGCGGAAGAGGGTTTCCCCTCTGTCATCCTGGCCTAAAATTTCTATTTTACCCTGGGGTAGGGAAATAACATATTTCAAGCATTTGCCCTGGCCGTTTTGGAGGGCCTTAGCTGCCTCAATTATTTTAACTCCCTCCTCAATGGGTACCTGAAATTGGCTTTTCACCCCTCGCACCGGCCGGCATTGGAAAATATAATAGGGCACAACCCCTATAGCGGTAAGGCGGCGCCAAAGCAGGTTGAGGGCCTGGGGCGTGTCGTTAACCCCCCGCAATAATACAGACTGATTTTTTACCACTATCCCGGCGTTTTGTAAAGCCTCAGTACACTTGATAGCAGCGGGTGTAACCTCGTTGACATGGTTAAACTGAGTTACCACATAGACGCGCTTTTTTTGGTTATATTGGTTCAAGATGTCCAATAATTCCTCATCGCCGCTGATTCTCTGGGGCAAAACCACGGGAATTTTTGTGCCCAAGCGAATAAAATCCAAGTGCTCCATGGCGCTGAAGTTCTCTAAATAGGTCTTTATTACCTGATTGTCGTTGAGCAGGGAATCACCCCCAGAAATCAACACGTTGTTTATCTCCCGGTGCTCTTTAACATAGGCAAAGGCGGCGGCCATCTCCTTGAGGGTTTCGTGGTCGTCTAAGCCCACCATTCTTTTGCGGAAGCAATAGCGGCAATACATGGCGCAGCGGTTAGTGGAGAGTATTAAGGCCGTGTGCCGGTATTTGTGCTGTAAACCGGGGAGGACTGTATTCTCGTTTTCGCCGCTGGTATCGAAAGCCCCAGTTAAAGTGTTTTCGCTCAGAGAGGGCAGGCACATTTTGGCAATGGGGTCGTGGGGGTCGTCCTTATTAATTAGGGACAAATAATACTTGGTAATGGACATGGGATATTGGTCTATAACGCCCTGGTATTCCGCGCTGTGCTGGGCCAGGTCCGGTATGGAACCCGCCAGTTGCCGCAAGGATACAATATTTGCTTTGAGAATATCCTGCCAATTCAAATTAATCGCCACCTCTCTGTATATTTTTCTATATTTCTCATATTTTAACATAAAAAAGCACTTTGTTATATGGCAAATTCATGTAAATTTGAATATTTACCCTATTAAATCTAGGCACGCCTCCTCTACCTGGTCTTTTTATTCCTAACCTATCTTTCCTTATTGCATAAAAGTTAAAAAGGGGCAAAAAAATGAGGCTATTATAGCCTCAAGTATCCTAATACGGCCTAATGCGGTGAGAGTACCTACCCAGCCCAGCCTAACCTAGGAGAAAAATCCTACTATATAATATAGCTCCGTAAGCCTGCCTTAGCCGCCAAAAACCGCCACAGCGTCCCAAACATGGTAAGGCGCAGTACCGTGGTTACCCGGGGCCCCAGCAGTAATCAAAATGTACTCCTGGCCGTCAATCAGCCCCAAGGTGGCCAAGCACAGGCCCGATTCCTTAACATAGCCTGTTTTGCCCCCTAAAATGTTGTCCTCAGCCGCGGCTTGGTCAAAGGAAAACAGGGGGCTGGCAAAGGTTAAGCCCTCAGGGTGGTGTTTTGTCGGCCTGGTGGTGTAGGAGTGGCTGGTAAATATTTCCCGAAAGGGTTTTTTCTGCAAGGCGTAAACTAGGCATTTAGCCAAATCTAAAACAGTGGTGTAATGCTGCCGGTCGTAAACCCCGGTGACATTGGTAAAATTGCTCTTTTCCAGGCCCAGTTCCGCGCTTTTCTCGTTCATCAGTTGGACGAATTTTTCCTCCGAGCCGGCTATATGCCAGGCCAGGGCCAAGGAAGCGTCCGCCCCGGAGGGCAGCATGACGCCATAGAGCAGGTCCAGGGCGGAAACTGTTTCGTTAGCCTCAAACCCGGCTACTGAAGCGTGGGTGCTGTAAATCTTGCCAAAAATTTCCTGGGGCACTGTCACCGGCTCCTCCAGGTCAGCTATATTTTCTAAGCAAACAATGGTGGTGAGAATCTTGGTGAGGGAAGCTGGGTTGATTTTTTGGCGGCTATTCTTGTCATAGGCCACGCTGTGATCCGCCAGCTTTACTAAAATGGCCTCCTTACTGTATAATTCCGGCGCCGCTATTGGGGCGTTGTTGTCCTCCTTGAGGACTACGGTTTCCGCGCCATAATTTGTCCCCCTAAAGGAATTGGAACTGGCTTGATAGCCATAAATAAACAAGACCAAAAAAAGCGTCATACTCAAAAGGACCCCTACTATTCTACCTTTGCGGCCTCGGCGATGTCTTTTTTTCATGGTTAACGCCTCCTTTCAAGGCTTATTTAACCATAATAGACCCGGCCATGTTTTAACTTATCCTTAGGAACTTCTTAATTTTTTCTTAATTAGGCTGTCAGCTGGGGACGTTTTGTTCAGATATCCGGGGCTGTTACCTAAATTTAGATTTATTTTAACGCAAACAAAAAAGCGCTGGGTGATTACTGAGATGGAATACCTAGCGCTTTATTCAAAGTTTTTGATTGGGTTTAAAGTTTTCCTAAAACATTGAGAAAACCAGCTTGATTGTGGCAAAAAACCGCTGTCAAAGCGGGGCGGGTGAGACCTAAATTCCGTCGTCTGGGCCAAAGGCAAAGGCCCTGGGTTGAAAGCCCGGTATTTCTATTGCTTTGGGCAAAGGGGTTTTTCTCCATAACTATGTGTTGTGAGTGATATACAATGCTTTGTGACCGTCTAATAGCGGCGGCTAACGGTATCAATAAACTCTATGGGTACAGCGTGCCTTGTCGTATAACAGAGCAATGGTAAAAGGGTCCGGGCAGAAAGCCCGGAAGTAGCGTTTTGTGTACAACGTAACTTGTATTAAAACGTGGTAATGGTTACCGGTATCAATAAACTCTATGGGTACAGCGTGCCTTGTCGTATAACAGAGCAATGG
>DXZC01000037.1:14936-15205 GCA_019415505.1 Peptococcaceae bacterium
TAATGGTTACCGGTATCAATAAACTCTATGGGTACAGCGTGCCTTGTCGTATAACGGAGCAATGGTAAATGGGTCCGGGCTGAAAGCCCGGAAGTAGTGTTTTGTGTACAACGTAACTTGTAGTAAAAAGTAGCAATGTTTAACGCTAAAAATAAACATTATGGGTATTACGTACCTTACTATCTACCGTAACAATGGTAAATGGGTCCGGGCAGAAAGCCCGGAAGTAGTGTTTTGTGTACAACGTAACTTGTAGTAAAAAGTAGCAA
>DXZC01000037.1:15305-17321 GCA_019415505.1 Peptococcaceae bacterium
TGTTTAACGCTAACAATAAACATTATGGGTATTACGTACCTTACTATCTACCGTAACAATGGTAAAAGGGTCCGGGCTGAAAGCCCGGGATTTGGTTTAAAAGGCGGTGTTCGTCCAGGGTGCAGCGGCTGTGGGGGCAAATACTGCTGCCGCCGTCGCTACCGGGTAAAACTCGCACCCCTAAAGCCACTGCCTGCTCCACCATGAGCCTTTGCTGTGCTACCACGGACTTTACTATCTCCCTTTGCCAGCCGGGAATCCAAACATCATAGGTTAGGGCGTTGGCAAAGGGGGCCAGGGTGGGGGTCCAGGCAATGCCCTTTTCCGCCATGGCCTGTAATAGCTCCGGGGTGATAAAATAGCCGTGTTCCACTGTATCTACCCCAGCCTCAAGCGCCAATTCTATGGGGCCGGGAAAATTTACATGCACCATAACCGGCAAGCCTTTGTCATGGGCTTGGGACACAATATACTGGAGCATTGCCAGGTTAAAGGAGGGGGTTTCATCCTGGGGCTCGCCGTTGACCGCCACAATATTGGACTGCACTACCTTAATACAATCCACCTGGGACTGGAAAAGAAAGTTTAATTCCGCTTTTAAGTCCGCCATAGTGTCAACCGCATAGCCTAAATGCTTGCCGTAATGTCCCCGGCGCACCAGGGCCCGGCCGGAGGCTGCTAAGGTTATGCCCAGCTCCTGGGCCTCGCCCTTGAGACGAAAGGCTCGCATATTCTTGTCGCCGCCGTCCCGCAGGTAGGTTATGCCTGTGCCCTGATATTGGAGAAGATTATTATAAGCGCTATCTAAATCGGTGTTAGCGTATTTGGCGCTTCTGTTTTCCCGGCGAAAGTCGCCGTAGCCTAAATGTATATGATAATCAGCTAAATTTTCCATGCTTTGCCTCACTTCCGGCCCTTTATACCCTGGCGGGGACCAAGGTTAACCCAGGTGTTAGAGCGTATATTTTAAAAACATCATATAACATTCCCGGCTCAAGGGCAAGGCCCCCGGCTTTGTTAAAAGGGGTTAAATTTTTGTTGGGAGCCAGGGGACTAGTTAGAATAGTTTGTTACCAAAAGAAGCAAAGCCAGACGCAGGGCGGCTCCTGGCTGGTGTAGGAAACTCGGTGAATTTCATGGGGTGAGAGCAAAACCATGTCCCCGGCTGACAGCTCTAACGGGTCTTGAGCAATAAACTCTAAGGTTGCTTGCCCTTGGAGGAGGAGGACAAATTCCGTTTCCTCCTGGTTGTACCAGTCGGTGGTTTGGCCCTGGCTGACTACGCGCTCCAGCCGCACTTGGGAATCCGCCGCTAAAATTGTCACTAACTCCTCCTTTAAGGGTTCAGTCATCTCCGGTAGGTCAAAGATATTGATGGTCATCACCTCCTCAGTCCCGGCTTATTTGAGGTGGATTTTTGCCGCCACGGGTAAAGGCGGGTGGTTGCCGGGGCTATATATGTTTTATTATACTTACTTTTCGTTTCACCTTTATTTAAATTCTCTATCTCGAAAAAGGACATATTTGCCTCTTAGCGGTTAAAATCAAAGGGGGAACCGTTAAAATACGGCTCCCCCTTGGTTACGCTGAATTAGCTGGATTTTATTGACTTGCAGCTTTCTGGTTTTGACTATTCCCTGTTGGCACAATAACCCGTGGCCCTTACTTTAGGGCCTTGGTACGCCCTAAAGGGGCGGCGGCGCTTGAGGCGGTCGCTCGCTGTAAATATTCAGGTTTCGCGCCACTTAAAAATTCACATATAGTACCATTGTAGGTTAAGTCCAGCTTATGCATTGCTCTTGTGCAGGCAACATATAATAAACTTCGCTCCATATCCGTATGATAATTTTCCTGTGATACCTGTGGAATAATTACTTGGTCAAATTCCAATCCCTTTGACATCTGGACAGAAGTTATTACAATACCCTGTTCAAAACTGGTGCTTTCAAAGTCAAGTAATACTATATCCTGAAAAAATGTCCGTAATTTTTGATACATATTATTTGTATCTTTTTG
>DXZC01000038.1 GCA_019415505.1 Peptococcaceae bacterium
GACAGTCCTGGTACGGTTTATGTCCATTAAAACACCGGACGAAATTAAGACCTCCAGAAGGGTGGCTACAATTTGGGTAATTTTAGCCTTAGGCGGCGCGGTAGCTGTAGGACTTATCGGCCGGGCCTTAATTCCCAGCTTGGATAATTCAGAATTAGTTTTTGTAGAGATGGTACGGCAACTCTTCCCGCCCTTTATCGCCGGTATTCTCTTATCCGCAATTATCGCCGCTTCTATGAGCACTGCTGACTCCCAATTATTGGTCGCCTCATCAGCCTTTACCAGCGATGTTTACAAAGCTGTAATTCGTAAAGACGCTTCTGATAAAGAAATATCCTGGTTGGGCAGAGGAGTTGTCATCATAATTTCTATTGTAGCGTTCTTTATGTCTATCAATCCAGGCAGCGGCAACATTATGTCCTTAGTCAGCAATGCCTGGGCAGGCTTTGGCGCCTCCTTTGGGCCGGTAATTCTTTTATCTCTGTATTGGCGGCGGCTTACCAACCGCGGCGCTGTTTTAGGGGTTGTCTTTGGGGGCGTTACAGTTTTCCTGTGGATATACTTTAACCTCAACGATATCACTATGATTTACGAATTGCTGCCCGGCTTTATTATGGGTCTTTTAGGAGCTATTGTCGGTTCCTTGAGCGATAAAAAGCCTAAACAGGAAGTTTTGGATATGTTTGACGAGGTAGCAGCCAAACAATAAATTAAGGAAATAATAAGAGAATATAACTCAAAAAAACACTATAATTTGCCAAAGGAGAGATGATTTTATGTCATCTCTCCTTTCAGTAATTAAGCCAGTATTAGTTACTACCCCAAAGCCCCTAACTTTACATGGTAATACTGGCTTCAACTAATCCTCCCAATATACTTAACCATGATTTGTCTCGGATTACAAAGCTTTACCTGATGTTTTCATACTACTTTAAACCCCAGTCCAGCAAGGGGCCTGTGGCCAAGATATGGGCTTTATTTTTTAGCTTAATTTCAGTAATTCTGTATTGACTTTTTGGGGAAATAATGCTATCTTTACAATAATAAACGGAGGTTTACTAATGCAGGTACAAAAGGAAGAAATTCGCGATAAAATTTTAGCAGCAGCCACTAACGAATTTTTACATAAAGGTTATAGTAGCGCTTCCCTACGGGATATTGCCACGGCTGCTGGGATAACTCCCGGTAATATTTACCGTTACTATAAAAATAAATACGCTCTTTATGAGGTAGTGACCAAGCCTGCTTGGGACGGCATTTATGACCTCTTTGAGCATAACCCCTGGAATGGGCAATACATAGCTAACCAAGGGTTGAAGGATTTAGCTAAAAAGATAGTTAAGGTATTTTTAGCTAATCAAAAACAGTTTATTATCCTCATTAAAGAAAGTGCAGAAGTGCCGGGTAATAATGCTAGAAAAATCATTATAAAGTTAATTGAGTCCCACATTTACGATAACCTAAACAAAGAGATACCGGAAAAAGAAATTGATAAAGTACTCATTAACATTTTAGCCGTGGCAATCACCGAAGCCATGGTCTGCATATTCATTAACTTCGACAACAATGAAAAGCTCCTGTATCAGCGTATCTATAAAATTACTTCACATATGCTCAATAACTGCAAGGAAACCTTTACAGAGGGGGAAGCGTCTTGCTGAAGCTGGTAAAGTTTTACGATAAACATAAAATCTCGCTCTATATTCTCTTTGCCATATTAGTATTTATAAATGTAATTCTCATTACCAAGGTCAATGTTAATTACGATATGAGCAAATATTTGCCGGACGATAGCACCACCAAGCAATCAATTTCTATTTTAGAAAGGGATTTCTCCTACCCTGGTACAGCCAGAGTTATGGTGGAAAATGTCACCGTGCTAGAGGCAATGGAGATTAAGAACAGGATCGCCGCCATTGACGGAGTGTCCTCTGTGCTCTGGCTCGACGATTTTGCGGATATTAGCCAACCCACGGAATTTATTGACCAGTCTTACTTAAACGACTATTTCCTGGATAATAAGGCCCTTTACACCGTGGAGTTTAGCGAAGACGATTATTCAGCCCTTACCGGCCAGGCATTAGTAGCGATTCAAGGCATTATGGCGGAACAAGGCAGCATTACAGGTTCAGCGGAGGATTCCCGCTTTACCAGGGAAATAATGTCCTCAGAAGTGTCCAAAATTATGCTGATTGTCTTGCCACTGTGCATTATTATTCTCATGTTAGCTGGCCGCACTTGGATAGAGCCTTTCTTCTATGTAATTTCCATAGGTGTGGCGGTAGCCTTAAACATGGGAACCAATATAATCTTTGACAGTGTTTCCTACATCACCCAGTCTATGACAGCGGTGTTACAGCTAGCGATTTCCATGGATTACTCCCTCTTTCTCTTCCACCGCTATCTGGAGGAAATAGATAAAGGCGCGGATCGCCATGAAGCCTTAGCCATCGCCATGAATGCGTCGTTTTCTTCAATTTCCGCCAGCGCCCTTACTACTATCGCCGGTTTTTTGGCCCTAGTGTTCATGGCTTACAGTATTGGTTATGACTTAGGTATAGTTCTGGCCAAGGGCATTGCCTTTAGTTTCCTGGCCACCCTCACCTTCCTCCCCTTATTGATTCTTAGCTGCCATAAATTGATTCAGAAAACCCGACACCGTTCTTATTTACCTAAATTCACAGCCAAATTTGCTACCCGCTGGAAGTACGGTATTGTCGTTTTAGCTATTATTATTGCCGTACCTTGTTTCTTTGCCCAACAAGATAATGATTTCCTCTATGGCGATACATCGGGCAGCGCCGGCACTGAGGAAATGCAGGCTGCCAAGGAAAAAATTAAAACAACCTTTGGCGATGCGGAACCAGTAATGATTTTAGTTCCCAACGATGATATCAGCGCTGAAGATAAGCTGTGCCAGGATTTGGCAAGTCAGCCTATTGTCAGGAGTATTCAAAGCCGCACGACCTTAGCTGACCCGACGATACCAACTGATATTTTACCTGATTCACTAAAAGATCAGTTCCTCTCAGAGGAATACAGCCGGATAATTGTGTTCTTGCACTTAGACGGGGAGAGTCAATTAGCTTATGATACCACCGAGTTATTGGAAAATACCGTGGAAAAACATTTCCCCGGCCAGTGGTTTATGGCTGGAAAGTCCACCTCCATTACAGACATTAAAAATACCATTGACCAGGATACAATAGTTATTACCCTCTTCTCCCTTATCGCTGTAGCCCTAATAATTCTCTTAACCTTCCGCTCTATATCCATTCCCATTTTGCTAATAGTGGTTATTGAAATATCAATCTGGATAAATATGGCAATACCATACTTCCAGGGGACGCAGCTAATTTTTATCGGCTATTTAGTGGTCAGCTCCATACAGCTGGGCGCTACTATTGATTACGCTATTTTAATGAGCAACCGCTATCTAGAATTCCGAGCCACTCTGCCGCCAGGTGAGGCGGCAGCCCGTGCCATGCAAACAGCCGGCGGCTCTGTTATAACCTCGGCCACAATTCTCACCGTGGCCGGTTTATGCGAGGCCCTGGTATCCAGCATACCTTCGGTAAGTCAGATCGGACTACTCCTAGGACGAGGAGCTTTATTAAGCGGTTTACTAGTTCTTTTTGTATTACCGCGAGTATTGGTAATCTGCGATACGCTAATAATTAAAACCACCTGGCAAACGTGGCGGCATCAAGATTTATATTTAGGTAAACAGCGGCGCCACAGGGTACATAAGGAGAATAAGGGCTTATGAAAAAAATAAACATTCTATTACTATCTTTACTACTAATTTTTACCTGTTCCCTCGGAGTAGAGGCCAAAAATGACACGGAAATCAGTAAAGATGAAACAGTATACATAAATTTGCAGGATAACGGCAGCGTTAAAGAGGTTTTGCTTGTTAACCATATTTATACGCCCCAAGCGGGGACTTATGTCGATTATGGAGATTATGCCGCGATAGAAAACATTACAGGCAAGGAAGTTCCCACTGTGGAGGGTGATAAAATAACCTGGGAGCTACCCCAGTACGAGGATGGTTTTTATTATATCGGCACACTCAAAACGGCGGAATTGCCCTGGAATTTTGGTATAACCTATTTTTTAGATAACAAAAGAGTGGAGCCGGAAGAATTGTCTGGAGCTGACGGCAATGTTAAGCTCAAAATAGTGGCAACAGCCAATGATAAAGCGGAAAAATACTTTCAAGATAATTTTGCCATGCAGCTTAGCTTATCCTTAAACACGGATATTTGTAAAAATATCAATGCTCCCGACGCTACCACGGTGCTGGCCGGGAAAACTATGACAGTCTCCTATACCGCTTTACCTGGCAGCAATGTCAATGCGACTATCTCTTTTGACGCAACAGACCTGGAACTCAGCGGTTTATCGCTTATATTCTCCCCTTTTTCCATGGACGGCTCCCTTGGTGAGCTGGAGGATGGGGTATCCGCCATGCTCGACGCTATGAGCGCCCTGATTTCCGGCACGCAAAAATTACAAGCGGGCATGACTCAACTCAGCGATGGCGCCGGGGAACTGAGCGCCGGTTCCAGCGACTTGGTTCAGGGAGCGGGAGATTTAGATGAAGGCTTAAGCCAATATGAACAGGGGCTAACCACCTTTAGTAATTATATTGCCTCTTTCAGTGCGGAAATGAGTAAATCGCTAACTGCCCTGGAGGACGCTGGGAAACAGTTAGAGAGCGCCAAAGGAGCGTTAAAGCAAAGTAACCAAAAAATAGAGGGCGCTCTAGCGGCCCTAGATAGCATGGCCCAAGACTATGCCGGCAATATCTCCCAGTTGGAAGATGGTCTAAATGGTCTTTCCAGTGGCTTACAGGGTTTAAGCGACGGTATGGCAGATTTAATTGCTGCCAATGCCGCAATTGAAGAAAATCTTAAAACTATCCAGGGGCAATATGCGGGACTACAAAGCCAGTACGCCAGCTTGGTCAGTCAATTAAACAGCTCCGTCAGCTCTGAAGCAAAGGCTTTAGCCAACAGTATACTAGCTAGTGAGAGCGAATCAGAAGCTGCCAAAAATTTAGCGAACGCCTACTTAAAAACAGCTGGCGGCATTGACCAAGCCAGCCAGGGCTTATCTGCCTTAAATGAAAACTTTAAAAGCTTAAATAACTCCTTCGCCGGGGCCATAACCAACATAGCCTCTGGCTACAATGACCTAAATAGCGGTCTAACTGACATGAAGTCCTCAGTAAATACTATGCTGCAAAGTTTGGGCAGCGGTTTTGACTTTAGCGCTATTAAAAATCAACTACAGACCATGCAAAAGGAATTAAATAATGTTTCAGGGGTTTTAAGCCAATTTGATATCTCAGACTTTAACATAGACGTAAGCCAATACAAAAGCGGTATCAAAGAAATGCAGGGCGCTGTAAACAGCCTACAAGATAATTTCATCGCCCTCCATGAAGGCATTAGCGGCGGTTTGATATCTGGTTTAAGCGAACTAAACAGTGGCATAGATCTGTTATACGAAAACCTCAAGAGCTTACCGGCCTATGCCGGAAATATCGCCCAGGGACAACGCCAATTACGAGATGGCATGGACGATGCCTTAGGAGAGTTTGGCAGCGGGGAAACCACAGACCTTGTTTCCTTTGCCGCGCCAGGTAAGCTAATACCCCGCACTGTACAGTTTATCGGAACAACGCCTGGGATTGCGGCGGATAATACCGTATATGTAGCTCCGGATACAGAAAAATCTACCTTTTGGCAAAGAATTAAAAATTTATTTGGTTAATTTAATTATGTAATCTCGACTGTAAAACATGGTCGCTATTCTCATAAATAATTTTACCCTAGACATAAAAACTTAATGAAACTTGCCACCGAACAAATAATAATAGAGTTTTTACTAAACCAAAAAGCGGTTAATCCAGAAGATTAACCGCTTTTAATTATGCCCCACATTTTAAACACCAATAGTTAATTGCTAAAGAATATGCCGTAAAGCACCATAGCTGCAAAGAAAATAAGTACCGTCAAACCGATGGCAAGGCATACTTTAATAAACTTTTTACCCTCATTCATATCGTCGTATATTGAAGCTAATTTTTCGCTGTTGAGGTTCTTTTCCCTCACCTCCTGCACATCAAGATCTTTGACCAATTCATCTAATGTCAAGCCAAAATAATCACTTAATAGCACTAGGCGTTGAAAATCCGGATAGGACTGGCAAGACTCCCACTTGGATATAGTTTGGCGGGATACATTTAATTCATTGCCCAGTTCTTCCTGGGATAATCCTTTCGACTTTCTTAAATTGAGCAGCTTTTCATTAAAATTCATAAGCAACCTCCTACTGACTTTATATTTTATATCCCAAGGAAAGTATGGCAAATACAGCATATTTCCGCAACCAACCTTTGTTGGCAATGTGTCAACCTAGGTTAACAGCATCGCAAATATGGGCTATTTTTTAACTCACTGACCATAAGAGGCGGGCATTTCTATTATCTCAAAATAAAAGACCACCCCAGAAAATCTAGTGGTGGTCTTATAGGATTTTAAGGGCTAACAGCTTTGGTTACACAACCTACAGAGTTCTACTCTGCTGCTGCCAATATAATCACATATTTAGCGCTTATTAGCTACTTTCGCTATTCTCGAAAACGCCATAATTAACGCTATTTTAATGGTGGAAGAGGCGCATTTTAATAAAGGCCATTACCATATTGTATTTATCGGCAGTTTCTATGACGTTAGCGTCCCGCACTGAACCGCCGGCCTCAGCCACATACTGTACGCCGCTACGTCTGGCCCGTTCAATATTATCGCCAAAGGGGAAGAAGGCGTCGGAACCCAGGGAAACTCCAGTCATAGTGTCCAGCCAAGCGCGTTTTTCTTCCCTGGTTAAAGCTTCCGGCTTAGTTGTGAAAATATTTTCCCAAACGCCATCAGCCAGAACGTCCATATAGTCATCGGAAACATACACGTCTATAGCATTATCCCTTTCCGGGCGCTTTAAATCTGGGCGGAAGGGTAAGGCTAAAGTTTTAGGATGTTGGCGGTTATACCAGGTATCAGCCTTATTCCCAGCCAAACGCGTACAATGAACCCGGGATTGTTGCCCCGCGCCAATGCCAATGGCCTGTCCGTCTTTGGCATAGCAAACAGAGTTGGACTGGGTGTATTTGAGGGTAATTAAAGCGAGAATTAAATCGCGCTTAGCGTTTTCCGGCAAATCATGATTTTTAGTTACGATATTTGCCAGCAGCTCCTCGCTGATTTGGAAGTTATTGCGCCCCTGCTGGAAGGTAATGCCGTATAAATCCTTTAATTCTATTTCCTGGGGAACATAGTCAACATCCATTTGTATGACGTTATAGCTCCCTTTTCTCTTGGTTTTGAGTATTTCCAAAGCCTTGGCAGAGTAAGAGGGTGCAATAACCCCATCGGATACTTCTCTAGCCAAAAAAGCGGCGGTTTGTTCATCGCACTCATCGGAGAGGGCGACAAAGTCACCGTAAGACGACATTCTATCGGCACCGCGGGCCCGAATATAGGCGGTGGCCATTGGTGTTAACTCAATGCCTTCCACAAAATAAATTTTTTCCAAAACCTCGCTAAGAGGTACGGCCACAGCAGCTCCGGCCGGGCTGACGTGTTTAAAGGAGGCTGCCGCAGGTAAGCCTATGGCTGCCTTCAATTCCCGCACCAACTGCCAACTGTTAAAGGCATCTAACAAATTAATGTAACCGGGCTTACCGTTTAACACCGTAAACGGCAGTTCTCCTTCTTTCATAAATACCTTCGCCGGTTTTTGGTTAGGGTTACAACCGTATTTTAATTCCATTTCACGCATTTAAGAGCTCTCCCTTCACAATTTTCCAATAATAAAAAGAGCCTACCTATGAGGACTCTTGCCCAGACGGTCGGCTTAACACACTATACTCCCTGTGGTTAATTCCACTTCCGCCAGTTGTATAGCTCTTAATTAATTTAACATATTTCCCCTCTTTTTGCAAGGGGAAAGCCTAGTTAGGCCTTTAAGTTTCTATAATATTTTTGACTTATATTTTTAGAATTACCTAGCATGAAACTGGATCAATAATTTTTAGAATATATAGAGTATTTATGGAACCTAAATAAGCCAGAAAACTCAGATTTAAGGGTCAAAAAATTTAGTTCGCTCAAGGAATTTATTGCACTACCACAATAATGGGCGTTTATCCCACTTGCATTGGCGGCTTTTGTTAGTTGCAACCTATTGATACTTGCACCAAAAGCGGCCCGCATCTGAGAATACTCCTTCTTTTTATACCGGTCCCCGCATAGAACGGGCTTTCATATCAGCGATTTTAAAATCCCAATGTTCCTTTGGCTCCAGGCGTTCCGCGCCGTCGTACTGTATCGGCGTAAAATAGGCGCAATCCTTCTGGACCACAGAAAAGCGCCAACAAGCTTCTTTTGTCACATCAAAAATACCGCATTTTTTGCAATCCTGCATATCCTCACCTCATCTTTAAATCCGGCGCTTTAGTCGGCCACCTGGCAAACGCCGGAAATCCCCCATGCTTGCTTACAGCTGCTTCAGCCCTGTTAAATAACTAGAAAGTTATATTTAGCTTCTCGCCTACACCTGGCTTATATCCATATTTATAGATATAATATAAACTATAAATCGAAAAAAGTCAATATATATTTAAGGAAGCTTGACAAGAATAGGCTGACATTATATAATATATCGAGAATTATCAATATAATAAATAATTGAAAGGTTACTATCAAATGAGTCAAGATTTTATCAAAGACGCTAAAGTATTTAAAGCTTTTTGCGATGAAAACCGGTTATATATACTCACCTTATTAGAGTCCGGCGAAAAATGCGCCTGTAAATTGCTGGAGGCCTTGCATATTGGCCAATCTACCCTGTCCCACCATATGAAAATCTTGTGTGACTCAGGGGTGGTTAACGGCAGAAAAGAAGGAAAATGGGTACATTATTCCCTTAATCCCCAGGGGGTAAATAAAGCCAAGGAGCTGCTAACAAAGTATACGTCAATAAAATAAATGGGAATATTCCCCGCCAAAGGCTTATGACAAGCTATTTTTCACCGAGCTTTACTTAATTTTCAAGCATTTAACTACCATTGTTTAACAAAACCAACTATAAATTCTATGGTAAAACACTTTTATTGCTATATTAGCGTCAGGTATAAGCCCCTGCTAGCGTAGACTGCTTGCCAGAGAACCAGGAAAGCTGATATCTTTTCGCTCTACCGCCTAATAGAAAATTATTAAGGAGAATTAATGATGAGTTCAGAAAAAACAAGAGCAACGAATAATGATTATAAGGCAAATTACAACGCTGAAGAAGCTAATTCCGCAAAAACCAGTAAGAACCTAAAGGCTTTAATTGACACACGTTTTTGCGGCGCTAATCAGAGCCATTGCCGGCCCATGCAAGAATGTCCCAATGAAGCTATAGAAATAGTAGCGGATGAAAAATCAGGCTTTGGCCACCGCTTCGTGGTCAATGAAGAAAAATGCGACGGCTGCGGCGCCTGCATTGACATTTGTTGCGGCGATTGCATGGAACTAAGATAGTACAACCATTTTTACTTTTATAACTCTGGCCAAGTTCAATCAGATAACGGCAAGGTATTAGCGACAATTTATCCGCCAAGAAACACTGGCTGCGTTAACTATTTACCAAAATACACCCCTGAATTTTCAGGGGTGTAATAATTTTCAGGTAGTCAAGTCTCATTCATAGTTCCAGGCTTCTACTTATTTTTAGACATAGCCTCCTGTAAGGCTTGGGCCAGAGGACTGAGTTCCTCGCCGCCCTGGTTCTTCTTCTGATTCTGCAAATAGTTCTGCACTTCCCGCTTGCTGCCACCGGAAGCGTCTTTGTGGCGCTTATGGAAGGACGCCGCTTTTTCCCGGAAACCGCAGGGGCAAACATAGGTCTTTTTCTCCCCTTCTCCAAACAACTCCATTTTTTTATGGCAATTTGGACAGCGGGCATTAGTGTTTAAGGAAATATTCTTTCGGTAGCCGCACTCCCGATCCTGACATACGAGGATTTTACCATGTTTACCGTGGACTTCCAACATCATTTTGCCACACTGGGGACAGGGGGTGCGGGTTAAATTATCCGGCACGTAATTGGCGGAACTATTGGCTACCATCTTTACTAAAGCAGTGGCATAGCGGCGTATATCGTTCGTAAAGGCTTTATCGTCAGCCTTACCACGGGCTATTAGCTCCAACTGCTGTTCCCATTTTGCAGTGAGTAACGGTTCCCTTAAATCCTGGGGTACAAGCTCAATTAATTGCATGGCCTTGGCTGTTGGTACCATAACATTGTCTTTTTTCTCCACATAGAAGGCATTATAAAGCTTTTCTATGATATCCGCTCTGGTGGCGGGTGTTCCCAGGCCGCAGCCAATATATTCTTTCATGGCTTTGTCTTCAATATATTTAGCTGGATTTTCCATGGCAGCTAACAAGCTAGCCTCAGTATAGCGGGAGGGGGCCTTGGTCCGCAGAACCTTTAATTGGGTAGAATGGCAATTAAAGCTGTCGCCCTTGGACAATTTAGGTAAGCTTTGATTCTCTTCAGCCTCATCTTCCTCCCAAGTATATACCTTTTGCCATCCCTTAGAGAGAATAACTTTACCCTGGGCTGTAAAGGCATCATCACCGCCCTGCAATAGAGCCTTGATATTTTGATATTCTAAGGGCGGATAAAAGGCGGCCAAAAAACGCTTTAGCACCAGGAAATAAATCTTTTTTTCTTCCTCAGACATCTTTAAAAGGTTAGGCTTTTCCTCTGTGGGAATGAGCGCATGATGATCCGAAACCTTGGCATCGTTGATGTTAGATTTCGCAATGCTGCGCTTTTCCCGCTTTATATCCCTCACCGCAGCAGCAAATTCGCCAAAGCATACGGCGTCCAAGCGTTGCGCCAAAGTTGGCGCAATATCGGTGGTGAGATATTTAGAATCAGTTCTGGGATAAGTTAAAACCTTATGATTTTCATACAGCCGCTGGGTATAATTGAGGGTTTCCTTGGGGGAAAACTTGTATAGTTTATTGGCGTCCCGCTGTAATTCTGTTAAATCGTATAAAAGCGGCGGTGGCACAGATTTTTTGTTTACCTTTACTTCTTTAACTGTGAAGGTAGCTCGCGCTATCCGCTTTTGAATCTTCTCCGCTTCTTCTTTATTGTATATAGCGGAATTACCTTGGGAATCCACCCTGGTAACAAAAAATTGGCCCAGATCAGCCTTGACCGTATAGTAATCCTTGGCTTTAAAATTCCGTATTTCCTTTTCCCGCTCCACTAACAAAGCTAAAGTGGGGGTTTGCACCCGGCCAGCGGACAGCTGGGCGTTAAACTTACAGGTTAAAGCTCTCGTGACATTAAGGCCCACCAGCCAATCGGCTTCAGCCCGGCTTTGGGCTGAACGGTATAAAGGCAAGTAATCATTGCCATCCCGCAAGTTATTAAAGCCATCCTTAATAGCCTTTGTAGTTTGGGATGAAATCCATAATCTCTTAATTGGTTTTTTTACCCCAGCCTTGGCTATAATCCAGCGCGCCACCAGCTCCCCTTCACGGCCTGCGTCAGTAGCAATAATAATGTCGCCAACTTCAGAGGAACGCAACAGGGTTTTCACGTTTTTATATTGTTTAGAGGTTTCCGGAATGACCTTTAAATCCATGGTTTTTGGCAGCATGGGTAGAGTGTCCAGGCTCCATTTTTTATATTTATCGCCATAATGCTCCGGCTCCGCCAAGGTAACTAGATGGCCCAAGGCCCAGGTTACTATATATTTATCCCCGCTGTAATAGCCGTTTCCCTTACGGTTAGCTTTTAAAACAGCGGCTAATTCCCGCCCTACTGAGGGCTTTTCCGCTAGCACCAATGTTTTTGCCATTAAACGACCCCTTTCTATTTAATACTTATAGTATAACATTTTCTGGCGAAAAGTTAAATCTATTTTCACTTTCTTAGCAATTGAGAAAAATTTCCGCAAAGTTATTGACAACTAACTCAATAAGTGCTATCATCTGACTTAGCAAAGTTAACCACAACTAACCGTCTATTAACAGGACGGTTTCCTTTAAAGAATTAGTTAGTTGACAATAACTAGGAAGGAGCAAAAATATGTATACTGAGGAAAAGCTTATCCATAACACACTACTGTCACCGGAATTGCCCAGTTCCCAAGGAGTTTTACCGCTATCTACCCTTTCCACCGGTAGCCATGCACTGGTACAAAACATCAGAGGACGAGATGAAGTCAAAACATTTTTAGAAAACCTGGGCTTTGTGGCAAATACAAAAATAAGTATTGTCTCCAAAGTTGGCGGCAGCGTTATTGTTAACGTCAAAGGCTCTAAAATTGCCATAAGTAAGGCTCTAGCCGCTAAAGTAATGGCTGCGCCCCTTTAAGGTGTGGCAATGAAGAATAAAAAAATTATGCGCTGGACCAAAATGGCAATCAGTTCCTGGAAAAAAGGGATAAGCGAAAAAAAGGAGTAAATAATGAATACTTTAAAATCAGTTAAGTGCGGCCAAAGAGCGAGGGTAAAAAAACTACACGGAGATAGCTTAATAAAACGACGTATAATGGACATGGGCATAACTAAGGGTACCCAAATTATGGTAAACCGGGTTGCCCCCCTAGGAGACCCCATTGAAGTAACAGTCAGGGGTTATGAGTTATCCCTGAGAAAATCAGAAGCTGAAATTATTGAGGTAAGTTAAATACCAGGCGGGGAAACCCGCACTTATTTTTGGTCTTGAGTTAGACAGCGCTAACTAAAAAGGAGAATAAAGCATGTTTACAAAAATAGCCTTGGTGGGCAATCCCAATTGCGGTAAAACCACCTTGTATAACGGTATAACTGGCTCCAGCCAGTATGTTGGCAACTGGCCCGGCGTTACCGTGGAAAAAAAAGAAGGTAAAATAAAGGGACATAAAGACGCCGTTATTACCGACTTACCTGGGGTCTATTCCCTCTCCCCCTATACCCCGGAAGAGGTAGTTACCAGGGTTTATTTACTAAAGGAAAAACCTGACGTTATTATTAATATTATTGACGCTACTAATTTAGAGCGCAATCTTTATCTGACCACCCAAGTGTTGGAGCTGGGTATTCCCACCATTGTAGCATTAAATATGATGGACTTAATGAAGGACGGCGGGGCGGTAATTGATAGCGCCCAACTGGCAAAAAGTCTGGGCTGCGCAGTCGTGCCTATCTCAGCCCTCAAGAACAAAGGTACGGAGGAACTAATCAACAAAGCCCTATCCCTGGCAAAGGATAATACCAAACAAGCGCCAACTATCAAGTTGAGCCCTGACATTACAGCGGCTCTCAATAACATTGCCGAGCTGCTGCAAGACAGTGAAACCCAAGGTAACCCCCTGTGGTATAGCTTAAAGGTCTTAGAACGCGATGAGAAAATTAAGGCGGAGCTAAACCTTAGTGACGATATTGCCAATAGAGCGGAAGAGATAATAAACGCTTTAGAAAATAAATACGATGACGACAGTGAAAGTATAATTACCGGAGCACGCTATGAATTAATTGAAGATATCGTGGCCCAGGCTGTAAAGAAAGGCCCACAAGCGCGTTCCACTTCCGATAAGATAGACGCTATTGTGACCAACAGATTTTTGGCTCTGCCAATTTTTGCGGTAGTTATGTTTGCAGTCTATTATATTTCCGTAGCTTGGCTGGGCACGATTGTTACTGATTGGACCAATGATACTTTATTCGCCGGGACAATCCAACCAGCAGTTACATCGTGGCTAACCGCCATTGGCTGTGCCGATTGGCTCATTGGCCTCATCGTGGATGGCTGTATCGGCGGGGTCGGCGCCGTCTTAGGCTTTGTACCCCAGATGATAATTCTCTTTATTTTACTTTCTATTTTAGAGGACTGCGGCTACATGGCCAGAGTTGCCTTTATCATGGACAGAATTTTCCGTAAATTTGGCTTATCCGGTAAAAGCTTCATTCCCATGCTGATTTCTTCCGGCTGTGGCGTACCTGGAGTAATGTCCTGCAAGACCATTGAGAACGATAAAGACCGCCGCATGACGATTATGACCACCACCTTTATACCCTGCGGTGCCAAGCTGCCGGTAATTGCCCTCATAGGCGGCGCTATGTTCCCGCAAATATCCTGGCTAGCCCCAGCAATTTACTTTGTTGGCATTGCCGCCGTATTATTATCTGGCATTATGCTTAAAAAAACAAAACTGTTCGCCGGGGAACCGGCCCCCTTTGTTATGGAACTCCCCTCCTACCACATTCCCGCTCCCAAAGGTGTTTTACTCCATATGTGGGAAAGGGCCAAATCCTTTATAATTAAAGCGGGAACAATTATTTTTCTGGCTTGCGGCGTTATTTGGTTCCTTTCTAACTTTGGTTTCTCGACCCATGGTTTTGGCATGGTAGATACGGAAATAAGCCTTTTAGCGGTTATCGGCTCCTTTATCGCGCCAATTTTTGCCCCCTTGGGTTTCGGTGATTGGCAATCTAGTGTGGCAACCATTACCGGGCTGGTAGCTAAGGAAAATGTTGTAGCTACCTTTGGCGTACTCTTTGGCCTGGGCGAGGTCGGAGAGGATTCCGCAACCCTCCTCTCTCAAATAGCCCTACTATTCCCTTACGGAGCCGCAGCCTTGTCCTTCTTGCTATTTAATATGCTCTGCGCCCCCTGCTTTGCAGCTATAGGCGCCATAAGGAGAGAAATGGCCAGCGCCAAATGGACCTGGTTTGCCATTGGCTATCAAACGGCTTTAGCCTATAGCATAGCTTTTTTAGTCAACCAAATTGGCGGCTTGTTAACTGGCGGACTGACCTTTGGCGTCAGCTCCATAATAGCCTTTATACTTCTGGCCTTACTGATTTTCCTATTGGTGCGGCCAGCTCATAAGGATACTATCGCTCCCAGCGAATTAATAGTAAATAACTAAGTCAGGGGCTGTACCCCAGCTTAGAAGAAAGGAGGTAAAGCATGGATTTTTTCATGAACAACCTATCTACCATATCGGTAGCTGCCGGCCTGTCAGGACTTTATGGCTGGGCCGCACACCACACCCTAAAAAGCAAAAAGCGCCCCGGCTGTACCGGGTGCGGCGGTTGTGGTAAATGTAACGGCAACGGCTGTAACGATAAGGCATAACATCTCGTCTTTTCTATAATAGCCCCTTTGCTTTTACCCTTGACAACTTTAAATCTCCAAACTCTCTAAATCTCTAACAATAAAACACCTAGTGCCTTGGTCACTGGGTGTTTTATTTCGCATTATTTTTTTCAATACAAAATAGGTGGCAACAACCACGGAACAATTAAATTCCCTACTCATATTATTCTACGGTAGCGGCGCTATTCTTAATTGTGACAATACTAGGTCGCAAAAATCTAGAGGGTTACTAATATCTAAAATTTACCACATAAATTTAGCCCTTAGACTATCTTGTAGTCTTCTCATGTTCCTCGTACCCAACCAAGAGACTTCCATAGTATAAGACTGGAAAGGAGTAGCCTTTTTCCACAATACAGTGCCAGCTTTTACCCTATGTTGGCGCCACAAGTAAACAACTTTAGTAGTCTGACCACAAGTATAAGTTTTGCAGCCATTGCTTTTATGATAAGAGCCTAAGCAAAAACCGGCCATAATATCCCCATAGCAACCCTAAGGCTAATTTAACCTATAAACAAACTAAATAACAGGCCCATATATAAATATAAGCCTGTTATTAGCATTATTTAATTTGTAACTGGCAATGGCTGGCTAATGTCCCAGTGGCCGGTAAGGCTCTGTACGGTATCGCCGTTGACCTTTATCTGCACCGCTTCCACTGTTTCAAATTGTCCCAAGGTGTCCACAATGCTTTCCAGAACATATTTTTCCTGGGCGCTATTGAGTTCAGCGTTTTGTATTTCCGGGCTGAAATCTATGGTGCAAAGACCGTCGTCGGCAATATTAATGCCGAGAACCTCGGTGTCCTCAGGAATATAGGACTGGAGAGAGGACTCGGTTGGACCGGTGAGCAGCTGTTCCATAGTTGCCTTTGCCAAGCCTAAACCATTAATTACACTGCGCTTTTCTACCGCCATTTCATTAGCGTTTTCATCCACAAAGAACAATGATACTTCCTTATAGGTAATGTCAGCAGAGGCAGCGGCGTCATCTTCGGTGCTTTCCGCATCAGTGGTACCATCAGAGGGCAAAGGCGGCGCCGTGGCAGGGTTATCGGCAGCATCGGAAGGCGCAGCGCTTTCATTTTCATCTACCTTGGGCAAATTTTCTTTTTCAGCCAAGGCGGCAGTGTCAGCATTTACGGCTTCTTGAGCTTTGTCCTTCACTGAACCTAAAAATCCGCCTATTTCCGTCTGAAAAACAAAGGCCATCAATACAACTAAGAGCAGCCCTGTAATAACTCCTTTTTTCTTCATTTCTGTTCCCCCGTTTAAATGATTTACTCCATTCTATGGGGTAGTCCCAGAAAATAGAACGCAATTTACCGTCTTTGACAAATTTATACAGATAGTTTATACTGTTGAAAATTACCGCTAGGCAGGAATAAGCCATGAAAAAATATAGCTAATATTTTAATGTTGCTATTTTTTTGCCCTACGGATATTGATGTTACCATACATATGGATTGTGATGAACCCTATCAGTGTGCCGGGGAGTTCATATTGAACCTGGCGTTTCCGCCCTTTTCTCCTTTATGACTTTATGTTAACAGGTGCCATAGCTTTCAGGGTGTGGTTCGGACTGGCTGAGAAATTATTCTCTGGCAATAACCGACAATTTCAAGTCTCAGGGAATTTATTGCTGCTTCCCGGAGAATTTCATTCCCACTCTGTATGACCAAAATGGTAAACGGTGGGACAGTTTTTTTTAAGTCCTTTAGTAGATATAGGCTATTTAATGATCTTCACCTTTATATTCGTTTTCGCTCAGTGGTTTTTACTATTTAACAGGCTGCTGAGTAAAAAATGAACTCACAGTCACTTAACAACTACTATAAATAAGGATTAGGACTATGCTGATTGATATAACTTTACCCCTAACTAAGGATATGCGG
>DXZC01000039.1 GCA_019415505.1 Peptococcaceae bacterium
CCACAGAGCTCAGCCGTGAAGAGATACTGCGTATTCTGGAATCTAGCTATGATGAAATTTTCGTTACCAATGCCGAGGGCGTGGTGGTATATGTAAATTCCTCCTGCGCTAGCCATTATGGCCAACAAGCCAGGGAAATGGTGGGGAAGCGCTCTAAGGAGATGACGGAGCAAAACCTGTGGGGCCCCAGGCTCAGCCCCTTGGCCCAGCGCTATAAAAAACGCCTGACCAGAAAGCAGCTTTCCTGCACCGGCGTAACCATGCTCACCACTGCCTCTCCAGTATTTAACCAGCAAGGCGAGGTGGACTACATAATTGAAAACGTCCGCAATGTGACGCCGGGAGTTGGCATAGGCCAAGAAATAGAGGATTCCCAAAGCTTTTTCAAGGAGATTGAGGAGAGCATAGAGAGCGCCGATAAAGAGGAATTGACCATTGAAAACTTTGTGGCCCAAAGCCGGGAAATGCAGGCTATAATTAAGATGGCCTGGCGCATATCGGCGGTAAACTCCAATGTTTTAATCACCGGGGACAGTGGCGCGGGGAAAAGCATTATAGCCCGTTATATTCACGATAAAAGCCCCAGGAACAGGGAGCCTTTTATTGAAATTAACTGCGCCGCCCTGCCGGAGGCGCTTATCGAATCGGAGCTTTTCGGCTATAAGAGAGGGGCTTTTTCCGGCGCCGCCTCCCAGGGGAAAAAGGGTTTGATTGAAACGGCGGCTAAAGGCACCCTGTTTTTAGATGAAATCGGCGAGCTGCCCATTACCGTACAGGCCAAGCTTTTGCGTTTTATCCAGGACGGCTCCTACTTTGAGGTTGGCGGTACAGTGGAAAAACACGCTGCTTGCCGGGTTATTGCCGCTACCAATCGGGATTTGCCTGAAATGGTGGCGGGGAAAAAGTTTCGCCAAGACCTCTACTACCGCCTCAAGGTATTTGAAATTAACATTCCCCCCTTGAGTCAGCGGCGGGACGATATAGAGCCCCTGGTTAACTTTTATTTACATAAGTTTAATGAAAAATACAACGTCAACCGGAGCCTTGCCCCTAGCTGTTTGACAGCCTTGACCGACTATACCTGGCCTGGCAATGTCCGGGAGCTGGCCAATGTTATGGAGCAGATTGTGGTGATGGCGGCGGAGGACGCCATTACAGAGCAGAGCCTCCCCGCTCCCCTCCGGCAGAGCGCCGCGGCAAGTGGCCCCAGGCAGGGAAACCAAGGCTTACAGGAGCAGCACACCGGTTTATCCTATAGGGAGCGCTTTGCCCAGATAACGGCGGAGCAAGCCGCGGCGGAGGCTCAGCTGTTTACCGCTATGTACCGGGAATTAAAAAGCTCCCGCCAGATAGCCCGCACCCTGGGGCTGAGCGATAGCGCCGCATACCGTTACTTAAAAAAATATTGTCCTGAGCTATTGAAAAAATAGCTGGCCTCCAAAATATTTCGCGGTGAAATTTGGCCCAGATTCGATTGGACTCTAACTTTTGGCATGGTTATTGCATTTACCAGAGAGTAAATACAAAATCAAGGAGGCGACAATTATGGCAAAAGGTTTTAGAGCCGGAACCAGTACCGCCAAGGGACTGGGCTTAAAAATGTTTCAGGAGGACGATTTATGGGGCCTGCATTATGCGACCTTAGATGTTCTCAGCAAAATTGGCGTAAAGGTAGAGAGTGAAAAGGCCAGGGAAATACTGGCTGGTATAGGTTGCACGGTGGATAAGGAAACCCATATTGTAAAAATTCCCCCTTATTTAGTGGAGGACGCCATGTCCACTGCTCCTAGCACCTTCCGGGCCTGTGGTCGCAACCCAGACAAGGATTGGTACTGTGAGGGAACCAGAACTGGCTTTGTTAATTTCGGCGAATCCGTGAGCATTATTGACCCTTATACCCGCAAACGCCGGAAACCCAACCGCAAGGATGTTTGGGATTCCGCTCGCATGGTCAATGCTATGGATAACATTGCCGTCTTTGAACGCTGCATGGTGCCGGATGACGTGAACCCCCATGTGGGCCAGGTCTGGGTGGCGGAAGGGTTCTATAATAATTGCAGCAAGCACGCCTTAATTGGCATGAACCGGCCGGAGAATATTCGGGCAGCCTGTAAAATGGGGGCCATTGTGTCCGGTGGGGAAGATAAATTCCGGGAACGCCCCCTCTTTACCACTAGCTGCGACCCCATTAGCCCTTTGGTACATTCCCGGGGAGCGGTAGACTCCTTTATTCAGGCTCTGGAATGTGGCATTAGCTCCAAAATTAACCCCATGGGCCTGCCGGGGGGCACCACCTGCGTACACCTGGCGGGAACATTAGTAACCCATAACGCTGAGGTAACCAGTATGTTTGTTTTGGGGCAGGCTGTGAAAAAGGGCGCGCCCTTGATTTACGGCACCTCCACGGCAATGATGGATTTACGCACCACCCTCTCGGCAGTGGGTACGCCGGAGCTGGCCCTCTTTAGCGCTGCTGTGGCCAATATCGCCCAATTCTATAAAGTGCCCAGCTTTGTGGCGGGCGGTTAGTGCGATAGCAAAGTTGTCGATGCTCAAAGCGGTCACGAAGCCACCTTAACAGCCTTATTGCCGGCATTGGCAGGCGCCAATATGATTTACGGCTTGGGTATGTTAGAAGGCGGCCTCACCTGGGATTACGCTCAACTGCTCATAGAAAATGACATGGCGGGCATGATTCTCAAGACTCTCCAGGGCATACCTATGGACGAGGAACATATGTCCCTGGATATAATTGAGGAAGTCGGGCCGGGGGGTGAATTTATCAGCAACCCCCACACCTTTGAAAACTTCCGCTGCCTCTCAGCCCCCACTTTGCTGGATCGGAACAGCTATGATACTTGGCTACAGCGTTACAATGGCAAGGATATTTACGAAAGGGCTTACGAACAAGCCATTGATATGCTGGAAAACGGCAAAATAGAAAACCCCTTGCCGGACAATATCCGCAAGCAGCTCCGCGATGTGTTAGAGGAAGCCACGGCGGAAACTGAAGAACTTTTGGCCAAAGAGAGTGAATAAGTCTGGGCCAAAACAAGACCCTGCCCCAGGCCCTTTGCTCTGAGAAAATACGGCAAAGCTTCGGCCAGCACGGATTATTGCGCTGGACCGGGGGAATCGTTGGAAAAACTGAAGTTATAATTGAAAAGGGATACCATGTTTAATGGTATCCCTTTTGCCTTAGCTGGCTATTGTGTTTAGTTGGTTGGGTAAAATCGTGCTTAGTTGGCTGGGTAAATTTGTTTTAGTTGGTTAGTAAAATGGTGCCTAGCTGGCTGGATAAATTTGTGTTAGTTGGTTGGGTAAAATCGTGCCTAACTGGCTAGGTAAATTTGTGTTAACTGGCCAGACAAATTCGGGCTTAGTTGGCTAGGTAAATTTGTGTCGTCTACAATGCTTTTTAGGCCCTTTTTTGCCCAAGAGTATGGCTATAAGCGCATCAGGCCCTGCCCTCAGGCCAGTGTATTTTCTGTGCAAAACTGCCCCAGGACCTTTTACCTCACCTGGGGCTTTAAGATGCTAGGCTGATAAGTGCAAGAACTTTGCTAACGCCGGACAATATAATCTTATTGGCTCAAGGAAATCTAGATGTTAACCTAGTCGGAGTAAAAAATTTTTTTACTGCCTGCCAAGGCGGGGAACCACTTGGCGGTTGCTGGTAAGCCGTTACTATGACGATAACAGGGCAGGGGCCAAGGGCTTGGTTTTAGGCTGGGACAAAAGTGGCCGGGAAATTTGTAATTTCTTTCTAAAATTATTGGTACTCAAAAAAAGCCCAGGCAAGGTTTTGCGCGTTGCCTGGGCTTTTATAATTTTTGCAATCACTGAGCGTAAGGACAAGGCTTAGGCTGGCGGGGTTAAGGTAGAGCCGCCAAAAGCGTAAGCTTATTTGTTGGAATTTATCTCCCAATCATCGGGGACAATCCGCCAGCTGGGCTTTAAGCATTTTCTTAAATATAGTGCAATAATTTTTATGAGGCTAGCGAAAAAAAGCAGGGTGGGAATAAACAAATTAGTAACTGGCAAATGCCCGGCTATGTGGGAAATAAAGTTAAGCTGTAAAAGGCTCTCTGTTATTTCCGGCGGCAAAATGACCAAGAGTAAATAGAGGAGGGAGAGGGAGAGTCCCACAATACTAATCAGCGTATTTTCACTATAATCCCAGGCAAATATGAGGAAAAGGTAGAGGGCTAAGACGCCGTACATAAAAATCAGACAAAAGTAGACGCTGTAAAAGCCGGTTATACTGATATTCAAAAGACTAATGCTCTGGTTATTAATGAGGTCAAACACAATATTCATGTACAAAGCGGGGAAAAAGGCGTAAATTAGAGCAATAATTACGTTTCGTAAAGTATTCATATTTATTTCCTTTTTATTTCCTGTTCTCTTGTTCCAGTCTCTCTTGGGGCAATATTTTTTTTGCCCTTTGCCGGGGCTGGCTCTCCCTTACCCATTAGTACCTGGGAATAGGGGTGAGTCGGAGGCTAAATAATTTTTTACTGTGCCTCAAACTATATTTTCTGCCTACCTTTATTTTTTCCTGCTTTAGTTTTCCACTTTATCATAAAAAAGCAGTCTTAGTTTAATTTAAATAAAAACCCCAGCAGATGTGAGTTGTCAGGGAGGTAGGAGATGAAAGTTTTGTTTTTTTGAATATGTGGTAGATATCGGGGTTGAAAGTGCTGGAGATGTTGGGGTTGAAAGTGTGGGTGATATTGTGGTTGAAAGTGTGGGAGATATTGGGGGTTGAATATGTGGGGGACATTGGAGGCGAGAATGAGGGGATAGTGGGACCAATGCCATGTTCGGTCGGTTGCCAGGTGCAGTAGGTTAGTTGCCGCCATAATTGGGTTAATTAACTATGGCTGCGGTAGTCTGAGAAAAGAGGCTTTGTTGCTGGAATTGACCTCAAAAGGCGCTGTTAAGATTAAGGGGCCAGCCCATTGCGGTTAGACTTTACCCTAATAAACTGCGCTGCCAAGGTTTACAGCTAACGCTATGCCTCCTTGCCGACCTAGTTCTAAGCCAGAGGCCACGGCCCTTTTTCCCCAATTCCGGGCCTATAGACCCGAAGCTGTGGTTGACTCCCCCCAAGTGGGGCCCAATAACCAGCTGCCAGTTAGCTAAATTAAAAAGTAGGCGCCATTTAATGGCGCCTACCCATATAAGCCTTGTTTATCCGGATAGAACGGAGTCCGGCAACTCTTGGGGAGGGAGGCTGTCAAGGAAGCATAGAAGGGATAAAATTAAGCGGGCCAACAAATATAGCCAACCTATTTTAAAGGCTTAATAAGACCGCAGCCAATCATTGGGCCGGAGTTGCCAGAGGGCTGGGAAGTAAAATCGTCAACTCCCCCGTGTATTATCACTGTTCTGCCTAAAATTTCCCGAAGTTTAAAGCGGTCGCTGAGAAAGGCGCTCCAGGCTTGCCCGGTTTCTGTGGCAAAGAGGGGTGGTAAGTCACCGGCGTGGGCCGGGTGGGGACAGGATTCTGGGTTGTAGTGTCCGTCCGCAGCGGCGAAAGGCTCCGCTGGGGTGCCGCAGCAGCAGTCGCCAGCGTGAATGTGGTAGCCGTGTACCCTAGTGGGGCAGCCGCCTAATTCCACCGGCAGACCCTTAACCTTTGTTACCACCATAACCCCTTCCCTTAACCGATAAAATTTTACCGTGCCCCGCAACTGGGGATAATCCGGCGCGCCCTGAATATGAGCTATAGCGTTGGCTTTTTTTGCGCCGGCAATTTTAATAAAGCTATCGCTTCTCTGTTTTTTTGACATTTACGCATCCTCCTTTTTTATAGTTTATGCGCTATTAAAATAAAATGCCACTTTTAATAAAAAAACAGGGCAAGCAGGTTAGCAAAGGGCAAGGACTTAGGGGTAATATTATACAAAAAATCTAGCCAAGGGAGAGCTGCCTTAAATACCTCCGGCTCCAGCTTCCTACCGCCAAATACTGTAATTATTTGTTGAGCGTAGTGCTACAGTTGGCTATCGGCATCAGGTAAAAATGGGTTGACCAGTGATACAGTTGGCTATCGGCATCAGGTAAAAATGGGTTGACCAGTGCTACGGTTGGCCACCGGCATCAGTTGAAAATGGGTTGACCAGTGTTACAGGTGGTTATCAGCATTAGGTGAAATTGGGTTGACATAGCCGACATGGTTCTACAGCGGCTACCGGCTTTAGGTGAAGGGTGTGGAAAGCCGCCCTGCCCAGACAGTAGACAGTATTGGGTTGCTGGTTGGGCGGCGGAAAAAAGACTAAAGATTAACGGGTCACAAATTCTGCCGGAAGTTAAAAATTTTACTTTACAACCATGAAACCATAATATACAATTAATTATGGATACAAGTATAAAGTTTTAAATTGAACCAGCCTGGTAATCCCCGTAAGTTGATATATTGCCGGCTGTGTTTTATGACCGGAGGGGATAGCCAATGACCGCCCAAAACGTTGCCGTAAAAAAAGCCTTTATAGATTTACTGCGAAATAATGTTCAGCAATACAGTGAGACGTTAGCTCTGGACTTGAAAATTGATTCCTTTTGCGTTAGCGATGTGGCAACCAGAGAAATATACTTTCTTTCCGGCCCTGGGTTTACTTGTGCCCAGGATTACAAGGGTAAGAAATGCCATAAAGTTCTTTGGCAGCGGGATAATCCCTGCCAAGGGTGCCTGCGCCGCCCCTTGACGCGGGTTTTTTATACTGCCCGCCAGGTTTTCCAGGATAATAAACGCTATTTGATATCCAGCAGATACGGCACCTGGCAAGGGAAAAAAGCCCTCTTTGAAGTTACGGCGGACATTAGCGATTCAGCCCGGGCGGATGAAATATTGCTGGATAATGTTAGCCAGAAGAGTTTAACCCTTAGCTGGCTGCGCTATTTAGCGGATTATGAACATTTTAGCGACGCTCTGGAAACCTTTTTGCCGGATCTCTGCATCTATTTTCAGGCGCAATATGGTTGGATTATTTCCTTTACTCAGACTAAAATTAAAAAAACCTATAGCGCCGACCCCGGCCAGGAGCCGCCTATCCTCATAACCCCTAATGCCGAGGATTTAGCAATCTGGGGTGAGATTTTGGCCGGAGATAAGCAGGTTTTTATCCGCTCTGTTGCCGATATGGCGGATAAGGCGGGCCAGGAATTTCTCAGCGCCGCAGGTGTTGACTCCCTATGCTTAATTCCAATCTTTGTGCGCCAGAAACTTATGGGGCTGATTTGCCTGATTAACTTTACTAGATATATTGACACCTTGCCCTTTCTCAAAATTCTGGCCGCCGGTATGACCACTGCAGTCCGGCGTAAGGTCCTGCGGGAGGAAAAGTTTAGGGTGCAGTTTAACGACCCCCTCACCGGCTATTTGAACTTTGAAGGCTTTAAACAAGAGGTGGAAAGGATTTTACAGGAGAATCCCCACCGCAAATACGCCTTATGCCACTGTGACCTGAAGAATTTTAAATTTATTAACGATGTGTTCGGTTACGATACCGGCGACCGCCTTTTAAAGTATTGGGCGGATTTTGTTGCCACTAACATCCAACCGGGGGAAAGCTTTTGCCGCATCTCAGCGGATAGCTTTTCTTTACTGCTCTGTTATGAAAATGTTACCAAGTTGGAGAAGCGGTTTCAGCAATTAACCCAATATTTAGCTAATTTTGAAGATTTATCCGCGAAAAAATTTAGCGTGGAGCTAGTGGCCGGCATTTATCTCATGGCGAAGGCCAATGACCGCCTGACGTTGGGTCAGATGCTTAACCGGGCCACTATGGCCCAAAAGAGCGTTAAGGGTTTGTCCGGTAGCCGCCTTGCTTTTTACACCGAGGAAATGCGGCAAAAAGAAGTAGCGGAGCTGGAACTTTTGGGCAGCATGAAGGACGCCCTTAAAAACCAGGAATTTAAGCTTTATCTACAACCCCAAATGTCCCTGAGCCAGGCTGCCGCCGCCAAAACCCGTGCTGAGGTTCTCGTGCGCTGGCAGCGGGAATCCGGCGAGCTGGTTATGCCCGGAGATTTTGTTGGCTTATTTGAGAAAAACGGCGTGATTGTTGATTTGGACCACTATATGTTCGACCATGCCTGCCAGTTTTTAGATGACCTGCAAAAACATAAGATAAATAGAGTTTGCCTGACAGTAAATGTTTCCCGCATTACCGTGTTTCAACCAGGTTTTGTGGAAACTTATTGCCGTATAAAGAATAAATATAATATACCTGACGGTTGCCTGGAACTAGAGTTTACCGAAAACGGCATTGTTAAAGATGTGGCATATTTTGCCAGAATCATCGCCCAACTGCGGGAAAATGGCTTTCTTTGCGCTATGGACGACTTTGGAGCTGGGGAATCATCCCTGAACCTGCTCCAAAGTTTGCCCTTTAATGTTCTCAAGCTGGACCGCGATTTCTTTAACGATAGCCAAAACGGCCCCAGGAACCAAATCGTGGTGTCTTGTGTTTTGGGCATGGCCAAAAAGTTGCGAATGGAAACCGTAGCTGAAGGTATTGAAATCGAGGAGCAAGTTCGGCTCTTAAAAAGTATGGGGTGCGACTACATACAAGGCCATATTTACGCCCGCCCCATGACGGCAGAGGAATTCCGTTCTAAGCTACTGGAAAGGACCTAATAATGGCATGAAAAAACGCGCCTTAGTATTTGTCATTTGCGGCTGCGTCTTTGCGGCGCTTATTTTTGCCGTACTCATTTTTCAGCACCAAAGGCTGGAAAAGGAATTTGATTCTTTAATCTGCAATAATCTGGCGGCTTATACCCATAGCCAAAAAGGCCAAGCCAATGCCACTCTCCAGGATATTAGCAACACCATGGAAGCTGTGGCCAACATGATAGAGGCGGCGGATATCTCCACGGCGGGTTCTTGGTTGGATGCTTTTTTAGCGGAGCTGGGCCCCGAAAATGGTAGCTATAGCATAGAGTACCTCACCCTGGAACAGCTGGAAACTGGTATTAATTCTCTTACCACCACAGAGGCGGACTATAAAATCTGGGCGCGGATTCTCCAAGGTAAGGAGGTTATTTCCGATATTCATTACTCCCAACGCTTGGGGGGCAATTACTTTGCCGTGGTGGAGCCGGTTTGTAAAAACGACGTTACCATTGGCGCCTTGCGGGTGTGTATGTCCGCCCGGTTATTGACCAGCACTACTCAGGCCAGCCAGTTTTATGAAAGTGTTAATACCTGCATTATCAATGGCCAAGGGGAAATACTTTACGCTATCAGCACCGATTACCAGAGCGCTGGTAATTTAGAGGACTCCATGACCCTGAACGGCTTGCCGGATGCGGCTACAGCGGAAATCATAGCCAAGCTGGAGCAAGGGGAGGATGCTTCCTTCCAAGTTGCTGGCAAGGGTAAGGCGTATTATGTTTCCCTCGCCAATATGGGCTATAACGATTGGTATATTATTAATTTTCTCCGCTCTACCGATGTGCTATATAATTACAATTCCATTTTGCGGGGGGTAGTTTACAGCGCTGTGGGCCTGATATTGCTTACCATGGCTGCGGGCTGCGGGGTCATTATTACTATTTTCCGGCAAAATAAAAGAATTAACCTGGATAATAAGCGCTATGCGGCTTTGGCCCAGTTTTCCGACACCCTGCTATTTGAATACGATTGCGCCTCGGACACCTTAACCTTTACCCCCAATGCCAGGAAAAAATTGAGCCTTAGCAGCACCACCCTTAAAAATATATCCTCCTCCAGCCATGTTTTAGAGTTGCTGCACCCGGACCACCGCAGTTTAATTGCCGATATTTTTCAGCGCTTTCCCTCGCCGGAAAAAATGGCGACAGTGCAGTATAGGGAAGGTTCTCTCAAGGTGCAGGACGGCAGTTACCGCTGGTTTGGTTGTCAATACAAATATGTAGTTCAGGGCAACGCCGCTAAATTAATTATTGGCAAGCTTACCGATATTACAGACCAGCGGGGCAAAATAGAGAGCCTCAAGCACCAGGCTCAACAGGACGTCCTCACCGGCACCTATAATAGGTCGGCTGAGGAAATAGTCAATAAAATGTTGCGTAAACATTCCCAGGGCGCTTTTTTCATGCTGGATTTAGATAATTTTAAGGAAATAAACGACACCTACGGCCATATCGCGGGGGACAATATTTTAAGCCAGGTAGGCCGTTGTCTCAAGGGGATTTGCGGCGCTAACGGCGTTGTGGCCAGAGTGGGCGGCGATGAATTTATCGTGTTTTTACATGGCGATTCAGCTGTTGGCGCTGCCCAGGAAAAAGCCAATGCCATCTTGTCTGGGATAAACCAGATAAAGGCTGGGCCTCCGGACCACAATATAGCGGTTTCCGCCAGCTTGGGGATTGCCCTTAGCCCCATGGACGGCGCCACCTATGGGGAGCTATACGCTGCCGCTGATAAGGCCATGTATATGGTGAAGCAGCATTCCAAGGACGCTTTTACCTTTTACGATGTTGATTCTCCCCCCTCGGACAGGGAGTAAGCTTTAACCTGGCTGAGAGAAGCCTACAAAAGGGGGAGGAACAGGCCTTGGCAAGCAGGCTTGCCCCTCCCCCCAAAAAAAATATTATAATGGGGTCGACGTATATAGGGCTGACTAGTCGGGCTGGTAGTTTGCTCAGTGGGTTGCCTGGTATGCTGCTTGGTAGTTTGCTTGGTGGGTCTGGTAACTTGCTGGTGGAAGTGGCTTTAGCCCTGCGGCTGCGGTATCGGCGCTGCCCTGTTTGCCCATTAACAGACCAAGTTGCTTTTTCCTTCCCAGGCGTTTAGTTGGGCTAAGTGGCGCTAAACTAGGTGGGGCGGAATTTTGCTGGCAGCCAGTGGTTGGCAGCCTTGTGTAAATTTTTGGAAAATACGGCGCAATTATTTAGCCTTAGTCCGGTTTTGCTGGCCTGTTGTTTTCGGGGGTGAAAAGGGCTTTAGGCAAATTTTCAGTGATTTAGTGTTGACAATATATTTTAATAGGTATAGAATTAGAGCAATGCAAAATTCCATGGTTTGGCAAAAACCGGTGTCAATTTTTGGCGCCTTTTTTATTTTACTTATTTGGAGGTGAGGGCCTTGTCCCAGCGTGACGGTAAGGTTGTTTCCGATGATAATACCGCTGCTTATAAAGAAAACAAAATGGGCGTAATGCCCGTCAATAAATTGCTGATTACCATGTCTTTACCTATGGTAACATCCATGTTAATTCAGGCTATGTACAATATTGTGGATAGTATTTTTGTGGCTCGGATTAGCGAGGAAGCTTTGTCCGCCGTGTCCTTGGCCTTTCCCGTGCAAAATTTGTTGATTTCCGTGGCCGTAGGTACCGCTGTGGGCATTAATGCCCTTTTATCCCGAAGTTTAGGGGAAGGGGACCAAAACAGGGTAAACAAGACTGCCTCAAACGGCATATTTTTAGCTCTTGTCAGTTATGTGGTTGTGGCCCTTTTGGGCATATTTGGCTCCCGCTTTTTCTTTGCCCTACAAACTGATATCAGCTCCATTGTGGAGCAAGGCTCCATCTACCTGACCATAATTACCGCCGCTTCCCTGGGGATATTTATGGAGGTAACTTATGAGCGCTTGTTGCAATCCACCGGCAAGACCTTTTATACCATGCTGACCCAGGGCTTGGGGGCTATTATCAATATAGTGCTGGACCCTATTTTAATTTTCGGCTTTTTTGGTTTACCTGCTTTAGGGGTGGCCGGGGCGGCTATCGCGACAGTTATCGGCCAGTTAATCGCCATGTGTTTGGCCATACATTTTAACAAAACCAAAAATCCGGAAGTGCAGTTGTCCTTTAAGGGTTTTCGGCCCGACGGCTGGATTATCAAGCGGATTTACGCTGTTGGCATACCCTCTATAGTTATGGCTTCCGTAGCCTCGGTTATGACCTTTGGCATTAATAAAATCTTATTGGGCTTTTCCTCCACTGCTGTGGCTGTGTTTGGGGTTTACTTCCGTTTGCAGAGCTTTGTCCTCATGCCGGTTTTCGGTCTCAACAACGGCATGGTGCCCATTGTAGCCTATAATTATGGGGCCGGGAAAAAGGACCGTATTACTGAAACTATTAAGCTCAGCGTGATTTATGCCATGGTTATCATGCTGTTAGGCTTAGCTTGCTTTATGATTTTTGCTAAATACCTGTTACTAGCTTTTGACGCTTCCGCCAGCATGCTGGCAATGGGTGTGCCGGCTTTACGCATTATTTCTTTAAGCTTTGTTTTTGCCGGCTTTTGCATTGTGGCTTCCTCGGTATTCCAAGCCCTGGGCAACGGTATTATTAGCCTGATTGTCTCCGTGGGGCGGCAGTTGGTGGTGCTGTTGCCGGTGGCCTTTGTGTTATCCCGTGTTATTGGTATAAACGGCGTGTGGTGGGCCTTCCCCATTGCGGAAATAGCCTCCTTAGCCCTTTGCGGCGTGTTCTTGCGCCATGTTTATAAAACTAAAATTCAGCCTTTATCTTAAAACAACCATGTAGAAGCCAAAAAAGATTACAAATCTAGGGCGAAGGGTAATTTTTCTCCGCCTAGAGTGGTAAAACGGAGGCGGTTCGGGAAACGAGGCAGAGCAGAAAGCGAAGGCAAGCCGGGGAACAAAGGTAAGCCGGGAAACGAAGGTAAGCCGGAGAGCGAAGGTTTGCCGGGGAACGAAGGTAAGCCGGAGAGCGAAGGTTTGCCGGGGAACGAAGGTAAGCCGGAGAGCGAAGGTATACCGGGGAACGAAGGTAAGCCGGAGAGCGAAGGTATGCCGGGGAACGAAGGTAAGCCGGAGAGCGAAGGTATGCCGGGGAACGAAGGTAGGCTGGAAAGCGAAGGTATGCCGGGGAACGAGGCAGGTCGGGAAACGAGGCAGACCGGAAAACCAAGGTAAGCTGGGAAAGCGAAGGCAGGCCGAAAAACATAAGCAGGTCGGAAACGAAGGTAATCCGGAAAGCGAAAGCGGCTGTGAAAATTAAAATAGGCCGGGTAAGCGAAAGCTGAAAGCAGGTCAGCAGCTAGCGCTGACCGAGATTTTAAACTTAAAACTAAAAAAACTAAGCCAGGGCAAAACGCCTCTGGCTTAATTTTTTTATATGAATTATCTTGGTGTGGTTTTATAGCGTTATCTTGGTGCCGGTTTTACCGGAGATTGCTTCCGGCGCTTTGTCCAGGGAAGCGATAACCGCGGTGCGGCCTATGCCGCTTTCGGCAAAGGCAATGGCAGCCTCAACCTTAGGTAACATACTGCCGGGGGCAAATTGGTTTTGGCTGATATACTCCCGTGCTTCCTCTACTGTCATATGCTCCAGCTCTTGTTCATTAGGCTGGCCGAAGTTAAGGGCCACCCGGTCTACGGCGGTGAGAATGAAAAAGTATTCCGCCTCCACCAGTTCCGCCAGCTTGGCGCCGGCAAAGTCCTTATCTATCACTGCCGCCACGCCCTGGTATTTATCCGGCCCCGCCTTGATGACGGGAATGCCCCCGCCGCCGCAGGCTATGACCACAAATTCGTGATCCAGCAGATTGAGGATTGATTCCTTCTCTATAATGGTTTGGGGCCGAGGTGACGGCACCAAGCGGCGGTAGCCCCGACCAGCGTCGTCCTTAAAGACCATATGGGGGTATTTTTGCATAATCGCTTCCGCTTGCTCCTGGGTATAGTAGGAGCCAATGGGCTTAGTGGGGTTGTCAAAGGCGGGGTCCTGGGGATCCACCGCCACCTGGGTGACAATAGTAGCCACATGCCAGGGCATTTCCCGGGAACGCAGCTCTTCCCGGAGAGCTTTTTGCAAATGGTAGCCAATATAACCCTGGCTCATGGCGGTACATTCCGTCAGCTCCATGGGGGGGATTTTTTCCGAGGCCTCGCTACCTTGGTCAAAGGCGTTTTTAATCATTCCCACTTGCGGCCCGTTGCCGTGGGTGAGGACGATTTCATAGCCTTGGGAAATTAGCCCCACCAGGGCGGGAGCCGCGGCCTGAAGTTTTTGTTGCTGTTCCGCGCTATCATTGCCCAGGGCATTGCCGCCCAGGGCTATAACTATTCTGGGATCTTTCATAGACTTATTACCTCCCCGCTGGGCCTGAGGCCCACAGCGTGTCCGTATTGGCGAGTAGGCTATACCCGACCCGGCCAGCCGAGACGCTAGTATAGCCTACTCTCTGTTGGCCTTTAACCGGGTTTTAGATTTCATATCTTAAACTTAGTTTAATTTTAGGGATAGAGGTTAAAGGCTTGTCTGGCTTTTTGGTCAAGGTTTGGGAATTTGCTGGGTGATGCAATGTATATTG
Organism: Peptococcaceae bacterium; assembly: GCA_019415505.1. GTDB lineage: Bacteria > Bacillota > Dehalobacteriia > UBA7702 > UBA7702 > Cryptoclostridium. The sequence goes on from DXZC01000039.1 coordinate 14,281, forward strand.
CCGCCGCCCAAAAGAATTTCCCTAGCGTAAATGCTGACGATTTCCCGGCCAGGGAATACTTCTTTGAGCAAGGCCACGGCCTTATCGTCATTGGGGTCGTTAAAGCGGGGTACCATAACCGCGTCGTTGCAGATATAGAAATTTACATAGGAGGCCGCCAAGCGGTCGCCCTCAACCCGGGGCAGGGTGCCGTCTACAGCGTCTACGCCCTCGCTCTCCTCCTGGGTGATGAGAATGGGCTTGGGCAGCAGCATTTTATGAACCTTCAGTTTGCGCCCTCTGGCGTCAGTCGCGTTTTCTAGGATTTGCCAATTTTCCTGGCAGATTTCATACTGGGGGTCTTCCTTATCCTCTGTCCAGGCTAAAATGGCTTCGCCAGGTTTAACAAAGCAGAAGATATTATCCACATGGCCGTTGGTTTCATCGTTGTAGATGCCTCTTTTCAGCCAGATCACTTTTTCCGCGCCTAACTGGTGGCAGAGGACGGTTTCAATTTCCTCCTTGCTCATTTGCGGGTTGCGTCCCTCGCTGAGGAGACATTCCTCGGTGGTGACCACAGTGCCGTCGCCATCGGTGTGGATACTTCCGCCCTCAAGAATGAAGTTGTCTACATCAAATACATTGAGGCGTTCGGCTTCGCAAAACTTACGGGCCAGAGCGTCGTCCTTATCCCAGGGAAAGTAGAGGCCGTCCACTAGGCCGCCCCAGGCGTTAAAGCCCCAGTTAATGCCCCGCACCTCTTTACCGTCAGTGACAAAGGTGGGGCCGCAGTCCCTAGCCCAGGCGTCGTTATTGGCGATTTCAATGACCCGAACTTTATCCGGCAGCATCTGCCGGGCGTTTTCATACTGGTCGTCATTGACCGCTACGGTAACGTCCTCATGCTCGGCAATGGCCGCGGCTACTTCCACAAAGACTTTTTGCGCCGGCTTGCCGCCGAGCCGCCAGTTATCGGTGCGCTGGGGCCAGATTAATAAGGTGCCGTGGTGGGGTTCAAATTCCCCAGGCATGCGAAATCCTTCATTTTTGGGAATGGTATTGTATGCTTTCATAATTTACTCCTTTTTTTATTATTTAATTTATTTATCCAGGCGCTTTTTGTCTTTTTTCACGCTTTGGGCGGCGATTATCTCCCCAATAATAATGGCGATAACCGTGCCTATCAGAATGGGCAATTTTAAGGTTAGCTCCTCGCTATCGAGACTCAAGGGTACGGCGCTCATTACTGTGGCGATGATGAGTAGCACAAAGGGTACCCAAGTCATGAGATTGAGCTTAACCTTGCCGCCTTTGATTTTAAAGGGCCGCTCCATATCCGGTTCCGTGCGGCGCAGCTTTAAGAAGGCCGGGAAGATTAGGAGGTAGGAGAGGAGTAGGGTTATCATGTTCAGGGAGAAGAAGCTCCAGAACAAATCCTCACTGGGAATGAGCGGCGCTGCCAGAACCATGATGCTGGCTATGACCCCGTTCATAATGTTAGCGCCCAAGGGCATATCGTTTTTCTTGTTCACAGAGGCGAAAACCTTGGGCAGGCTCTTATCCTGAGCCGCGTATTGGGCCACATAGTTTACGCCTAAGGACCAGGAAATGGGGTTTGCGATAATGGTGTAGAGGAAAACCAGACCGAAGATTAAGAGCAAAATGCCTGAGGCTTGCCCTGTTAGCATAATAAAGCTTTCAATCAGGCCGTTGGAGGTGGTTAAGTCCTCTCTGGGAATGGCCACGCTGATGCCAAAGGCTGTGAGGAGATAGAAGCCGGCAATCAGTATGCCGCCGATGATAATAGCCTTGGGAATATCCCGGGAGGGGTTTTTCATTTGGTTGGCAAAGGTGGTAACTACCTCAAAGCCCATGAAGTTAAAGAGAATAACCGCGATAAAGGAAAGGCTGGTAATATCAAAGGAGGGCAAGAGGGAGCTGACGGTATATTCATTAGCTACTCCCCTGGTGATGGCCACATAAATTCCCAGGCCCCCTAAAAGCAGCATGAGCCCGGCCTTGAAAAAGGCGGCGATATTGATTATCCACTTGCTTTCGGAAATGGGATAAAAGCTTACGCCCACCACTAACCAGATATAGACCAGCTGGATGAGGATAATCCAAAAGGTGGGGATATCCCAGCCGGTAATTTGCAGGAGTATATCGGTGAACAGCACTGCCAGCGAGCCCATCCAGAGGGGGAAGTTTATATAATAATACCAAGCCACCCTGGAGCCCCAGCGGTGGCCATAGGCCCGTTTAGCCCAATCGTAAATGCCGCCTTCGTCCTCGTAGGTGGTACCCAGCTCCGCGGAGATAAGTCCGTAGGGCAGGAAAAAACCGACTAACAGCACTGCCCACCAAAAGAACTGGGAGTTGCCGATAACTGCCGCCGGCGCGGCGCTTTCCACCACCAGAACGATACAGACCGCCGCTAGGATAGCGTCAAAAAGGCGGAACTCTTTCTTTTTAGACATATTCATGCCTCCTTAGAAAATTTCTGCCAAAATGGAATCAACTTTTTGTTTGGCAGCACAGATAGCGTATTCCTGTCTCTTATACACATCTG
>DXZC01000004.1 GCA_019415505.1 Peptococcaceae bacterium
CTTTTTCAGAGCAAAATCAACGCCGTACTTCTTCGCCGTACTCTCAAAGGCTTTGATATTGCTGTCGGTGATTTCGATATTGGAAACACCCGCGTTCTGCTTCATGAGCTGCTTTAGGGTCTGCTTGCCGTGGGGCGTTGCCTGTTTATCAAGCTGCTTTTTTGCCTGTGCAAGCAGCTTTTTCATGGCGGCTTGTAAGAGTGCCGCTGTCAGTTTGGTTGCCTTTATGGATATGGCAACGGTCTTTTCGTTTACTTCATCTTGCATTTACCGTCCTCCTTTCCCGGTATGGTCTGCTTTAGGGTGGTACGCCGCTTTGCGGCATGAAAAAAAGACAGCCGTTTTTCTGGCTGTCCCCGTCTGTGCTGCGGCGCATGGCTTAAAGCCGTACCCGTAAGCCGTTCAAGTCCTCGGCGCGTACCCCCACAAGATACCATTCCTGTTCCATGTTCATCTCAATGCGGGTCGGCTTCCATTTGCCGCCTGTGAAAACCTCGAAACAGTCCCCGCAATGCAAGCCGCCGTAGTAGTCGGCAAGGTCAAAGCGAATGTCGTAGCGGTCGGTGGTTTCGTCAAAAATCAATGCTCCCTGTTTCATGGTCGTATCTCCTTTCAAAATTTGCCGCTTGCCATGTCGTGAGCGACAAGGGCGGTGTAATAGCTGTCAATGGTGGTCGGGGCGTTAAAGAGTACCGCCCGTAAATACTGCTTGATATTGCGGATTTTTGTGGTGTTCTCCCGCATACAGTCAAACACGAATTGAATATGTGAGCTGTTCAGCTTCATAAACTTTGCTTTCACAAGCTCGGCGGGGTAGTCGTCCCCGGCGATACGGATTGTCTTTCTCGCGGTGCATACCGTTTCAAGCATGATTTCCACAATCTCATTCAGACGGTCGTTTTCAATGCTGCTGTCCTGCAAGAGAAAGTCATACTCAATATTGTCCTTGATGATTTCCCGGTATATCTCTACTGCGCTCTGTTGGGACGCTTCCGTTCCTTTCCGTTCCCCGGCTGCGCTTGCGCTGCCGTTGGCTCCTGCCGCGCCCAAAGGTGAGGGGTTAGGGGAAAGGATAGGAATGGAATGGGTACTTGATAATTCCGTAGTGGATAAATCTGTTTTTGGTAAGTAAGTTCTTTGTATCTCTTTATTTAATTGCATTGGATTTTCCGTCGTCGGGTTATCCGGTGTCGGATTTTCCAATACCGGGTTATCCGCTGTTGGATTTTCCAATATCGGACAATCCAATTCCGGCGGGGGCTGCGGCTGCTCGTAAATGGTGTACTCGATAGCGGTCATTTTGCCTTTGTCGTCGCGTCCCTGCCGCCTTGTGATATATCCGGCTTTTTCAAGCTCCCATATGGCGGTGCGGATAGCGTCGATACTTTCCCGGTTGATGTAGGACAGTCCCGCAAGGGTATAGTCCCAGTCCTCCGGCAAGGACAGCATTTGCGACAACAAGCCCTTTGCCTTTAGGGTCAGCTCCTTGTTGCGTAGGTGGTGGTTGCTCATAACGGTATAGCCCTTGTTTCGCTCCACGCGGAAAACTGCCATAGCTTCATCACTCCTTTGCTGTGGATTGTCACGCGGTAGGACGCTGTTTTTGAGGGGAAAGGTATATTTCCCTTGCCCGGTCAGAACCGCGCCCGCAAAGCCCCGTATAGCAAGGCTCTTTCTGCCCCTACTGCGTGACATGAGGGCATAAAAAAAGCGGCGTTCCTGTTTTCCCGTGTGGGAATAGGTAACGCCGCCTGTCTGGTGGTGTGTTGTGTTTCTCTATTTGATTGCTGATGTGCCACGCCATTTCCAAACGGCGGTATGGGGTCTATCTTCAAAAGGATTTCGGCGGCATATCAAAGCTCGCTCCGTAAGTAGTAAATTGGTAGTAAAATCAGCCTACAATCCTTTGAAAACGCCCGTAAATCAAGGGTTTTTCGAGATAATCAAGAAATTTCGGATAAAATATATAAAAAAGAGCAAGTCGCAACATAAAAAATAATCAACATAGTTAAATAGGATAGGTAAATTAGCGTTAGTTTTCAGAGCGGGAAAAAGTTAGAATAGATTTTCTAAGTAATAAGTAGATTTTATAAAATAATTACAACGCTGGCGGGACAGATGTCTGAGTTGCGCCAGCGTTTTATTGTGGCAAAAAACAAATATTAGCTAAAAATTTATATAATTTCAAGTGTGCCACTGACTAATTCTCAATATTTTTAAATCTATATTTTATTTGAGACGTTGTGGACTAGCTTATATTACCAACAATTATGTAAATAAGTTATCAGGAGCATTCCAATAACTTATTGTTTTCTGACGGTAAAGTTTTTATTCTTACCCATTTAATGTGGAGTTTCAATATGCGGGTTGTAAATAAAACTGCTTTGATTATCGGGGGACACTGTTTTCGGTATTATGTAGTAGAATAATTTTTAGATGCGTGTTATAATTGAACAAAATGCCAGTTTACGGTAGTTGTAGTATAATTAGAAAAAATTTAACATAATAACAAAAATAGTTTTAGGGTTAGGGTCCTGTTTTTAAATGCTCAGGCTAAGCCAATAAAATATTAGACTCAAGGATAAGGCGTTGGAAAGGGGAGCAATTAACGTGCCAAAGATTTTAATTGTTGAAGACGACGAAAAACTTAATAATGGCATTAAATTAGCGTTGCGGCATGAGTTTTTCTGCGTACAGGCCTTCTCCCTAAAATCGGCGGCGGATAATTATCGAAAAATGCGCTTTGATCTGATAATTTTAGATGTAAATTTGCCGGATGGTAATGGTCTTGATTTTATGGCGGAAATTCGGCGGACTGATTCAATCCCGATTATACTTTTAACGGCCCATAAGATGGAAATGGATATTGTTACAGGTTTAGAGTCCGGCGCTAATGACTATATTACTAAGCCCTTTAGTCTCATGGTTTTACGGGCCAGGGTTGGGGTGCAGTTAAGACAAGAGCAGTCTGGCAGCGGAATTTATCGCAGCGGGGAATTTTACTTTGATTTTGACAAAATGGAGTTTAGAAAAGATAGCAGTTATTTGGAATTAAGCAAAAAGGAGCAGCGGTTGCTCCGCTTATTGGTTGATAACAAGGGAAAAAGCTTAAGCCGCAGTCAACTAATTGATTATATTTGGCAGGGCGATACGGAATATGTGGATGAACACGCCCTCACTGTTGTAGTCAACCGGTTAAGAAATAAATTAGGCAGTGGCGAGGAATGTATCAAGACAGTATACGGTATAGGGTATACTTGGACAAGGCTTTAGAGTTTGGAGATGCTGGCGAATGTTGGTAGATAAGGTGTGGCTATTAGTCTCAATAGTTATTGTTGTTCTCCTGGTGGCTTTTTGTGTGGCTTTGGTAATCTACTTTATAAAAAGAGAGCGGCGATTGGTGAATCAAATTCAAGAGATGTTGGACGCCGCTATAGCGGGAAAATTCCAAGATGAGCGTTTGGATGAATCAAAAATATCTCTGATAGAAAACAACCTGTGGCGCTATCTCTGCGATAAAGAAGAATTTCATAGCCGGTTGAGCAACGAAAAACAGCGGCTACAGACCCAGATATCCGACATTTCCCACCAGGCGGTGATACCCCTGGCAAATATAGTATTGTACTCGCAGCTAGTGGCAGAAAACCTTGATTTACAAAACAGCTCGGAGAGTCAGGAACTTAAGGATGAAATAGACGCCATCCGGGAGCAGGCGGAGACGTTGGATTTTTTAATTGCCTCCTTGGTTAAATTATCTCGGCTGGAGACAGGAATAATCAATGTTAAAAAATGCAGACAACCCTTGCAGCCCTTGCTGGATATACTAAAAGCCCAGTTTCAGGCCAAAGCAGCGCAAAAAAATATTAATTTTGTGGTGGCTAATACGTTAGAATCGGCGGTATTCGACAGAAAGTGGACTATTGAGGCAATGACTAATATTGTTGATAATGCCATTAAGTATACGCCGGACGGTGGCACCGTGGCAATAAGTGTTGAATCCTACGTGGCATTGACCCGGGTTGATGTTAGAGATACTGGCCCGGGAATACCAGAGGCGGAGCAAGCAAATGTCTTTACGAGATTTTACCGCTCTCCAGCGGTAAGCGATAAGCCTGGAGTAGGCATAGGTCTCTATTTAGCCAGAGAGGTGATGAAAGCCCAGGACGGCTATATAAAGCTTACCTCCAAGCCGGGTGAGGGCAGTACATTTTCGTTATTTTTTCGGCAAGAGGAAATATCTCAAAGTTGAGATAATGTGGAAACCGGTTTGAGAGAATAATATGGTATAGTCTGTGTATGAAAGTGCAGACTATATTTTTTTAAATTTTAAAGGGGAATAGAGCGATGATTATATTAGAGACTAAAGCTTTAAAAAAATTTTACGGCACAGGTGAAGCTCAGGTCAAAGCCCTTAACGGTATTGATTTAATTGTGGCAAGAGGGGAGTTCCTGGCAGTGGTTGGCTCATCGGGCAGTGGTAAATCCACATTTTTAAACTTGATAGGCGGTTTAGATATTCCCACTAGCGGCGAAATAATTGTGGACCAGAAAAAGCTAAACACCTTAACTGATGACGAGTTAACTGTTTTTCGGCGCCGGAAAATAGGCTTTGTTTTTCAGCAGTATAATCTGATACCCATGCTGAATGTTTGGGAAAATGTTATTTTGCCCCTAAAAATGGATGGTAAAAAGGTGGATGAGGAATATATCTTAGAAATTATTCAGATTCTGGGCCTAAGCGAAAAGTTAAAAAGCGTGCCCCATAAATTGTCCGGCGGCCAGCAACAGCGGGTGGCAATAGCCAGAGCGCTAGCAACAAAACCAGCTATTGTTTTGGCTGACGAACCTACGGGAAATCTAGATTCCCAAACCAGCCAGGACGTTTTAGGGCTATTGAAGATTACAAGCGGTAGACTTAACCAGACTGTGATTATGATTACCCACAATGAGGAAATCGCCCAGCTGGCCGACAGAATTATCAGAATAGAGGATGGCAGGCTTGTAGAAAGACAGGTGTAATATGTTAAATAGTGACAAAGAAATAAAACTACATAAGCGCTTTCTCACTAGCTATAAAAAGAATACCCTGGCTATTTTTTTCAGCTTTGTCTTAACCTTTATGCTCTTAACTACCATGTTCGTTTTAATACACACTAATTTTAAAATTTCTCACATACAGGCCCAAACAGAGTTTACTCCCTCGGATTGCTATGTTTCGGACTTGTCGGAGCAGCAACTGGAGAAGTTGCGCCAAGATGCTGATGTGGAGTGGCTAGGCGTACAGCAGGGGACATATGAGCTCTTTGAACGCAATAACCAGCAGCTATTCCTGAGCAAAAGCGATAGCCAAGTTATGACAATGATGGCACAAATTACAGAGGGGCGGCTCCCTGAGAGGGCAGATGAGGTTGTAGCCGAGAAATGGACGCTCCTGAACCTTGGCATTGAACCGGTAATTAACCAAGTTATTGACGTCACTGATTCAGAAACCGGCTTAAGTAAGGAGTTTAAACTGGTTGGTATTTTGTCTGACGTTTATGGCAATAAGAAGTACGGGCTATTAAACTTGTATACAACCTTTGTGGAAAAGCCAGCGGCTTCCTATACCGCTTATCTAAAATTTGGGGAACGGGTAGATTATGAGTCAAAGGTTAAGACTTTGCCCGCGGCATTGCAGATTGACTCTCGGCAAATTAGGGAATGCCCTGCTAGGGAAAAGCCCCAGGATTTGTATGTGCTTGATGCTGAAATCATTTCTGTGATTTTGCTAATTTCCCTTGTGGTTTTCTATGGTATTTATCGAATTGCGACATTATCGAGACTGCCGCAATATGGCATTTTACGGGCCATAGGCATGAAAAAAAAGCAGCTGCAAAAAATGATCCTGTTGGAGCTGTACGAGATTTATTTGGTAAGCGTGCCAGTGGGAATTTCTCTAGGACTCATAATAGCCTATTTTGTCATGCTGCTATCTGGCGACAGAAATATAGAAGTATATCTATATAATGAAATCGTGCGCTTTCAGTTGGTGATACCGGTCTGGCAGCTTTTAATTTGCATCTGTATTACCGGCATTTTGGTAGGTATTATCGGTTATATAGTCGGAAAAAAGATTACCCGCCCTGCTGTTATGGCAATAATTACAGGTAATTCGCCCAAGGAAAAAGAGGAAAAAAGCTATTTTAACTTGCAAAAGTCCGGAAGCAAAACCGGTGTACTTTTACGAATGGGCTGTAAGTACATTTTTCGCGATGTAAAAACCAGTTTATTTGTGATTCTCACCATCTGCCTGGGGGTGACTTTATTTACAGCCCTGGCTTACCAGGCCAATACGATGGAAATTTATCGTGCGGACACCAAGGAAATGTATTATTTAAATGGCCAATACGCCATGACTATGCAATATTTTGACAATGTAAGCCAGGGCGTTTCCCGGCAAAGCGCTGGAGAAATCGAAAAGCTGGACGAGGTTGTAGCCCTTAAAACCAGTTCGGGACTACCAATTAGGGTTATTGATGAAGATAACGTTAAACGCAATGACGCTTACTACAATGAGCACAACGATAATTTACAATCCCTCTATGGCTATAGTGATGTTGGCTATGACGGGAAAAATCAAATTTATAAGTCACTGCTCTTAGGTTATAACGAAAATGCCCTCAGAGCGTTAGAGCCATATGTGCTGGCCGGGGATTTTCAGCCAGAGAACCTGGCTAAAAATGAGGTTATCTTATGCGTGTTTCGGATGGACGAAGCTAAGGATAATGGTGTGCCAGGTTCCTATAAGGAGGGTACCCCGCTGATGCATTACCAAGTGGGTGATGAAATTCCCATTAAATACCGGGCTGACTTACAAACGGAGCGGGACGATTATGCAGACTTATCAGACCATGGGGCGGAATATATTTATCGGACGTATAAGGTCGCCGCGATTGTGTCTTTTCCCTATATGTATGATTGTAGTAAAACTATATACCCCATGCTGATTACCAGTGACCGCCACATTCAAGAGATAGCCCCTAACAGCAGCTTTCAATGTATGTATCTTGACGGCAATCAGGAGTTAAGCTCGCCGGCGCAGACAGATCTGGAACGGCGATTAATTCAGGCGGGCAGTGAAAATAGTAATGTATCTACCCGCAGCCTAATTGCTGAAATTGAACAAAATGAAATGTTTTATCATAAGCAGATGGTTTATATTTATGGCATTGCCATTATTGCTTTCATTTTGGTGATGATAAACATGGTGAACAATCTTTGTTACCGTATGCAGACGAGAACCAGGGAGGTTTGTATGCTGCGCGCTGTGGGTCTGAGCGTTGCCATGGCCAAAAAAATGATTTTTTGGGAGAATATTATATTGGGAGCGACCGCCGTTATAGTGGCGTATTTCCTGTCCCAGCCAGTACTAAGGTACCTCTATGCCATATCGGACATGGGCGTATTCGGACATAATTTTCATTATGCCTATCTAGCATTTTCCCTGGTATCCTTTGGTGCTTTGCTTATCTGCGCCTTGTTATCAATGCGGATTTTAGAGGCCTGGAAAACAAGATACATAACCCAGGGAATGGGAGATTACCAATAAGCGAGAGCTGTAATATGATTCAGCTGAAGTTTTTTAGTTTTGAGCATAAAACAAGGCTGAGACTTTGACCAAGATGAGCGCTCTACCGCTAGCATTTGCACCTGAGTTTTTAGGGAAACTAAACTGAGTATTTGCCGGTGGGATTAATAGATAAAATTTTTTTGCTAACCGGCTTGACTCTCACATTATGGTATACTATAGAGTATTAATTGAGCTCAGAATTAAGCGCATATATGTGAGGTGTAACCATGTTAAAAATAGGAGATTTTTCCAAGCTGTCTAGAATTACCATACGCATGCTGCGGTATTATGATGAAATTGGCCTCCTGCGTCCGGAATATGTAGATGATTTTACCGGTTATCGCTACTATAGCGAATCCCAGTTACCCCTGGCCGGGAGAATCCAGGTGTTAAAAAACTTGGGTTTTGGGCTTTCGGTGATTGGGGAAATACTAAAACGCTATGAGGACGCTGGGGAAATGGAACAGTTCCTGCTGGTAAAAAAGGAGGAGCTTGTGGTGGCAGAAAATAATATTAAGACCCAGTTGCGGTTAATTGACAGCACTATCGATTGGTTGAGAAAGGATGGTAAAATATTGGGATATGACGTTAGCTTAAAAACCTTACCCGCCAGGTATGTTGCCAGCGTAAGGCAAATTATTCCTTCTTATAATGACGAGGGGATGTTGTGGCAAATTTTACAGGAGGATACGGCGGCCCTCAGTATACAGGACGGTAATCCCTGTTACACAATGGCAATTTTTCATAACGGTGAATATAAGGAAAATGATATTGACGTAGAGGTGCAAAAATCCGTAATCGGCAGTTACCCCAATACCGGCCGCGTGCAATTTAAGACCATGCCGGCAGTGGAAATTGCCAGTGCGACTTACAAAGGTAGTTATGATTTGATTGGCCAGGTTAATGAGGCAGTAGCCCGCTGGATTAAAGATAACGGCTATGACTTTAACGGTTTGGCCTTTAACATTTACCATGTCAGTCCCCACGAAACGACTAACCCTGATGAGTATGTAACAGAAGTCTGTTATCCAGTTAAAAAGAAAGCTTAAACTCTAAGACGGTTGGGGAGCGGCACAGTTGTGACGCTCCCCAACCGTTTGTACTTTAACTTTAGTTTTTAGGCGTATTATGTTAAAATACAAATAACGAAAAGACTTTGTTGCCATTTTCATGGTATATTCAGCTATTAAATATTTTGCTGGCAGAACCGGAAAGGAGCGGGCAATGGTTGAACCGGATTTTCAGAAAAAATATGTTTCCCATATAGCGAATCCCTATAATTTTGACGCCACATATGTCACTATACCGCCTTCTCCGCTTCTGCGCCCTTATATAAGATGCTTTTGGGGCTCAACTATGAGCTTTAATCCCCATGTTGTACCATTTTATAACAATACCTTAATTATACCTGATACCTGTTTTGACCTTATTTTGTTAAAAAACCATGATTCGGGCAAAATAAGGTTGTTATTTGTTGGCTTAAACGACCGTTATACTTTTGATAAGTGGCAAAAGAATGAACAGGATATTGAAATTTTTGGTCTGCGCTTTAATTTTTGGGCTTTAAACTTTTTAACAGACTATCCCATGGCCAATACTTTAAATAAAATTATTGCGCCGGCGGCAATTTTTCCGGCTATCGATGAGTTGGCGGAAAGATTGTTTTCCGTGCCCAGTTTTGGTGGCAGAATGGCCTTGGCGGAAAAATACCTAATGGAGCTTATAGACAATGGTAAGAGTAAGACGCATTTTCTGCAATGCGTGGAATATATGATTACCAACCAGGGAGTAGGCAGTTTGGCTGATTTAGCCTCGTATGTATGTTACAGCAAACGGCAGCTACAAAGAATTTTTTTTAATACCCTGGGAATATCGCCTAAACATATGATGAATCTTATCCGCTACCAATCCATATGGCAGGAAATACTGCAGGCTGGGGAGGTTGATTCCCTGTCCCTGGTGGCAAAATATAACTATGCTGATCAATCCCATTTTATAGCTGATTTCAAAAAGTATCACTCTTTAAAGCCCCAGGATGCTTTGTTGGCAATTAGAAAGAACAGCGGCAAATAATTGATATTTGTCGCTTTTCTTCTATACCGCAGCTCAGGATATAGGTATAATTAATAAGCAAACAGCAAATATAGGGCAATAATTAGGAGGTATTATATGCTATTTAGTAGTTTAATTGCCGTAAAGGATGTTAAGGCGGCCCGCAAATTTTATGAGGAGCTATTTGATTTAACTGTTGACCAAGATTTTGGGCTTATGGTTTCCTTTGATTGCGGTCTTGTTTTACAAGAGGATTTTCACTGGCTGGTTGGAATTGGTAAAGAAGAAATTAAGGAGAAGGAAAATAACTGCGAACTCTATTTTGAAACAGGGGACTTTGACGCTTTAGCTCAAAAGATTAAGGCGCGACAGGATGTTAACTTGTTACACGATATAGTGGAGCAGAGCTGGGGGCAGCGCGCAATTCGCTTTTATGACTTGGACAGTCACCTAGTGGAGGTCGGGGAGAGTATGAAAGGTGTGGTACAGCGTTTTCTAGCCCAAGGTATGTCTATAACGGATATAGCTGCAAAAATGGACGTGACCGCCAGCGACGTCCAGAAAATGTTAGCGGAAGAGGATTGCTAACAGTTGGCAATAATTTGCCAAAAAACGCCAAGTAAAAAAGTAATACATATAAAATACGGCCGCATATTGTTGCGGCCGTATTTTTATACCTAAATATCGAGGCGAATTTGTATATTGAAAATTTGTATATTTAGATACCTCTAGGGCAAAATAGCTTGGGAGGTAAAATTGATGAGTGACGTATTAAAAGAATCCTTTGAAGAAGAGCTGAAAGAGGCTCAAAAGAAAAATTTTAACAACATTGTAGAAGAGACAAAGCCGAAAACGCCCTATTTTAAAAATATGGTTTGGGCGTTTTTAGTGGGCGGCGCTATTTGCGCCCTGGGCCAGATTATTTTAGAACTATTCAAAATCTGGGGCTTTGGCGAGAAAGACGGTATTACTTTAACTTTAGTTGTAATTATATTTTTAGGTGCGCTTTTTACCGGCTTAGGTTTGTATGATAAGCTTGGTAAACATGCCGGCGCAGGTTCCATAGTTCCGATTAGCGGCTTTGCCAATTCTATTGTGGCTCCGGCCATGGAATGGAAGGCTGAAGGATATGTGCAGGGTTTAGCTGCTAAAATGTTTACTTTAGCTGGTCCGGTAATTGTTTATGGCATTTGCGGTTCCATAGTTTTGGGGCTTATAAAATATATCTATTGGTCATTACAAGGAGGGTTCTAATGAGCGAGGCAAAAAATACTTGGCATTTTTCCCAAGGCGCATATATTGCAGGGGGCGGTAGCGTTGCCGGACCCATGGAAGCTCAAGGCCCGCTGGGCGACAGCTTTGACCAAGTAGCGGAAAAGTTAAAACCAATTGATGGCAGTTGGGAAAAGGCTGAGGGACAAATGCAAATTGAAGCCATGAATTTTGCCATGAGCAAAAGTGGTGTGCATAAAGATGACCTTGATTTCATGCTAGGCGGCGATCTGCTAGATCAGATAACGGTGACAAATTTTACCGCCAAATCCCTGGGCGTGCCATTTTTAGGACTTTATAATGCCTGCGCCACCTTTGCTGAAGCCTTAGCCTTGGGCTCTATGCTAATAGATTCCCAGCATGCCGATACTCTGGCGGTTATAACCTCCAGTCATAACGCGACCTCAGAGCGGCAATACCGCAATCCCACCGAATTGGGAGCTCAAAGACCTCAAACTGCCCAATGGACGGTAACTGGGGCTGGCGCTATGATTTTAAATAATAAAGGTGGAGTAGCTAAAATTACCGCTGCCACTATTGGTAAGGTAAGTGACTTGGGCGTAAAAGACCCTGACCAAATGGGGGCAGCTATGGCGCCGGCAGTATTTGACACCCTTAAAGAGCATTTAAAAAATACTAATACTGCTCCCGATGATTACGACCTAATACTCAGTGGAGATCTAGGTTATCATGGGCATAAAATTCTTGATACTCTGTTTCAGGGTGAAGGCTTTACCGTGGGGCCACAGTTACAAGACAGCGGCATTTGGATTTATGATAATTCTCAGGATAGTCATAGCGGCGGCAGCGGCGCAGGTTGCAGCTCCTCTGTTTGGTCTGGTTATTTGCTACAGGAAATAAAAAAAGGAAAATATAAACATGTGCTACTGGCAGGTAGCGGGGCCCTTCTAAGCCCCTGCTCTTTACAGCAAGGCAATAGCATACCCTCTATTTCCCATGTTGTAGAACTTGTGAAGGAGGACGGCAATGCTTTATAATATATTTATCGCTTTTCTGATTGGCGGACTTATCTGTTTAGTAGCTCAAATAATTATGGATACCACTCCCTTCACTATTACCACAGCCCATGTGCTGGTATCACTGGTGTTAATTGGCGAGTTCCTCAGCTTTATCGGTTTATATCAGCCCTTTGCGGAATTTGGTAAGATGGGGGCTTCCGTTCCTCTTTGCGGCTTTGGTAATACCCTTATGGAGGGCGTTACCAAAGCTCTGAAGTCAGACGGTTTGCAAGGATTGCTAACTGGTGGATTCACTGCCGGGGCGGCGGGATTAGGCGCGGCGGTACTTTTTGGCTATATTATGGCTATGATTTTTAAGCCCAAGGGTTGAGATAATAATAAAAAGCCCCCGAAGCATAACTTCGGGGGTAATATTTGGCTTATTTTAGCAAAGTTACATTATTATCTCGACAAGCAGGCGCTGCCGGTTTACTACCTTTTATATAACCAAGTGCCACAGCCCATTTGGGGGATTGTCCAGCGGGGAGTTTTAGTAAACGGCGGAGGTCGGCGCCGTTGGAGCTTTGCAGGGCTGGTCGGAATGAAGCAATGTAACAGGAACCCAAGCCGAGCGATTCTGCTGCCAAGCAAATATTTTCCGCCGCGTTAGCTGTATTGACATCGGCATAATCGCCTTCTTCATCACTGATAATTATAACTGTGGGAGCATGATAAAAGTTGGAAAAGTTTTCATCTTTCGCTCTTTCCTCTATAGCCTTCACGCCGCAGTTTAGCAAAATATTGCGGTTTATCCGGGAAATATCATTTAAAATAGTTTGATCCTGTATAACTGTGAAATGCCACGTTTGAGAGTTTAAGGCGGTAGGAGCAGCTTTACCAGCCGCTATGATTAAGGAAAGATCCTCGTCATTAATCTGTTTTTCCTCAAATGAGCGTATGCTACGACGATTAAATATGGTTTTCAGGGTGTCGTTCATAAAAAATCGCTTCCTTTTTTAAATTACTTTATAAAAATTATAGCATATTTTTGTCAGACCGTAAATAATCTGGATTTTTAATTGCTATTTTTTTATTTTTAGTTTAAAATATATTTAGAAAAACGTGATGAAAAGGAGGAAGATATGAGCTACATTTTAATCTCTGATTCCACTACTGATTTGGGATACGAGTTTATGAAAAATAACAACGTACCGTTTCTTTCCTTAAGTTATACCATTGGCGATGAAGCCTACAATGACGATATGGCCAAAAACACGGACATGCATAAATTTTATGAGGACATGAGAAATGGCGCCGCCATTCCTGTAACTACCCAAATAAACGCCGAACAGTACAAAGCTTTTTTTACACCCTACCTTGAAGCTGGCCAGGATGTGATATATTTGTGCTTTTCCTCTGGCCTCAGTGGTAGTTATACGTCAGCCGTCAATGCCCAAGAGGAATTAGCTAATAAATACCCAGCCAGAAAAATAGAGGTTATTGATTCCTTGGCCGCCTCTATGGGCGAGGGTTTACTATTGTGGGACGCGGTGGAAAAAAGAGATGCTGGTTTGGGCTTTACTGAATTAGTGGCCCATATTAGAAAGCAGGTACCAAGGACTAACCACTGGTTTACCGTTGATGATCTCAATCATCTTTACCGTGGCGGCCGAGTATCTAAGACCTCTGCGGTATTAGGCACCGTTCTTAATATAAAGCCTATTCTTAACGTGGATGATGCCGGACACCTCATACCCATTGAAAAGGTGAGGGGGCGCAAAAAGGCTCTCATTGCCTTAGCGGAAAAGGTAGAAAAATACATTGTGGATAGTGAAGCCCAAACTATCTTAATTAGTCATGGCGATTGCGAGGAGGAGGCCCGTTTTACTGGGGAGGAAATTGCCAAACGCGTTAAGGTGAAGGGTTTTTATTACTCAACTATAGGTCCGGTTATTGGCGCCCATTCCGGCCCGGGTACAATCGCTGTATTTTTTTTCGGAGCATCGAAAGGAATATAAGGTTTTATATAGTATTATTTAGATTATAGATATAAAAATATAATTACAAGCTTTAAAAAAATAGATAGATAAAGAGATATGATCATGGAAAAAATTAATAATGACATTTTGCGAGAAGTCTACATTGAAAAGTTGACTCTGGCAAAAGGCGATTTGAGCATTAACAGTTTTGCTCGCTTAGCGGGAATTAGTGCCGGTAATTTTTGCCGTATGTTGAAGGGACAAGCCGCTAAACCAAACACCCTAAAAAAAGTTGCGGAAGCTAGGCCAGATCTTAGGAACCTGTATGAAGAATTGATGTATGCGGCTGGCTATACCGGAGAAACAACTTATCATAGTAAGGTAAGTGCCCAAACTCGGGATGACGCTTCTGCGGAGGTTGCTTTTCTGCCGGTGCTTGATTCCCTTAAAGGGCCAAAAAGTAAGCTGCTGGTTAATAATTTATCAGAGCGCTACTTGTTTCCCCAAAAATCCTTAGAAAATGGTAAATGCTTTATTTATCATACCCCAGATAATGCCTTGGCACCTCATATTAAAGAGGGGGATATGGTAATTTTTGATTTGAAAAAAAACCCTAGGGATGGCGATATTGTCTTGTTCCGTATTCGCAAAGAGGAAGGACTGGTAAGATATTACCGTAAAGTAAATTCCAAATTAATAGCTTATACCGCTTCACCGGAATTTCCACCAGATTATTTTAGCAAAAATGATGTGGAGGTTTTAGGTGTGGCTGTTAAGGCCATTCTTAATCTGTAAAAGATAAAAAATTTTAGAAATAGTCTTGCAAAATTCCTATGAATATGTTATTATTCTTTAAGTCAGGCCGAAGTGATGGAATTGGCAGACGTGCCGGACTCAAAATCCGGTGGTAGCGATACCGTGTCGGTTCGACCCCGACCTTCGGCACCATAAAAAAGGCTCTTTTACAGAGCCTTTTTTCTCTATTTTTATATGTTGCGAGGTTTTAATGCGCTACTTTCGTGAGATAATGAAACGTGGTACGGCTTTTATAAAAAGCCACAACCTTATTCAGGATGCAAGTGGTATCATGGTGGGTCTTTCTGGCGGCAAGGATAGCCTGACCCTTCTCATGATTTTGGCGGAATTTCAAAGGTATTCTAAGTATAAATATCCCTTAGCAGCAGGCTATGTAGACTTGGGTTTAGGCGCCGATTACAGCGGGATGGCTGATTTTTGTAAAACTTTAGGCGTTGAACTGTATGTGGAAAAAAGTGAAATTGGCCCAGTAGTTTTTGAGGTGCGTCAAGAGAAAAATCCTTGTTCCCTGTGTGCTAAAATGCGGCGTGGCGCTCTCAATGATTTAGCCCAAAAACATGGTTTTCCTAAAGTAGCTTTAGGTCATCATCAGGACGATTATTTAGAAACCTTTTTTCTCAACCTTTTTTTTGAGGGCCGCTTTGACATTTTAAAGTCAGAAACCTATCTAAGCCGCCGAGATATTACGGTTATTCGTCCCATGTTATCTATTCCAGAAGAGCTCATAAAAAAACATGCCGCCAATGCTAATTTACCAGTTGTTTATAATCCTTGTAAAGCAGACGGACATACCAAAAGAGAGGATATGAAAAACTGGCTTAAAAGTTTGGAAAATTTTGGTCCTTTAGGCAAAGAGTTGGCATTTAGGGCCTTAAATAGGGAATATTTAGGACTTACAAAAAATAAATGGAGTGATTAAGATTGATTATAGTCAGTGGTTGCTTAGTGGGTAGGCCCTGCAAGTATAATGGCGGCAATAATTATAATGCAAAGTTGGTAGAATTTCTCCAAGATAAAGACTTTGTTTTGGTTTGTCCGGAAACAGCGGGTGGTTTAACATCCCCCCGTGCGCCAGCTGAAATCCGTGCTGGCCAGGTAATTGACTCTAATGGTGTAAATCGCACTGAGTCATTTAAATGCGGGGCAGCGAAGGTCTTAGCCAAGGCCAAAAAGTATAATGCTGATCTCTGTATTTTAAAGGAATCCAGCCCATCCTGTGGCGTACATATTGTTTATGATGGTACGTTTAGCGGCCGTAAAATTGAGGGGCAAGGTATAACAACTAAACTGCTACAAGAAAACAATTTTAAGGTAATCAGTGAAAAAGATTTAGAGCATCAGATTGTCGGTGAACAATAATTGCTTGGCAGCTTTAAAGACCCTAATATGCTCTACAATTGATATAAATATAAATTATATCTTGACAAATAAGGCACGTATTGTTATAATAAAGACTCGTCAGAGGGGTATAGCTCAATTGGTAGAGTAGTGGACTCCAAATCCATTGGTTCAGCGTTCGAGTCGTTGTGCCCCTGCCATAGAAAACGTCTGCTAAACACATGTTTAGTAGGCGTTCTTTCTTTATGCTTTCACTGTTAAAATGCCCCAAAATAAGGGGTATTTTACTAATTAGTTAGTAAAAAATTATAATGAAAATAAGACCGGCTAATTAAGTCGGTCTTATTTAATCTAGAATTAATTAGGGGATTGTTTTTCCCAGCGGTTCATAGCTTCTCCCAGCACTGAGAATATAGCGGCTAAAATGATAGTCAGTGGTCTAAAGAAGAAGTCGCCCCAGGGTAATGCACAATAGTAAGAAGCTAAGGTGGCGGGGACGATAAGGCAAAAAGCGAAAAATATGCCGCTGCCAGGTCTACGATAATACTTACTGAATAGATAGGCGCAGGTAAAGGCCATAAATCCGGGGTAGAATAGCCACACTGTTTCCATAGCTCGCCAACTTAGTATGGCCCAGGCGTTAAGAGCGGCAAAAATAGCGGTTATGGCAAAAAAACCCAGTAGAATTTGGACGCATAGTTTTATAATCTTCATATTTCAGCCTTTTTCCCTTTTTCTTTAAGTTTATAGCAGAGTCTGATATTTCAGAACTCCACATCTTACCTTAAATTTTACCTTTGTAAAAAATTATTGTTAGGTGAGCTGAGAGAATAAACCAAAAGGCTAAAGGGTTAAATTGAGCAAAAAAATTATCTGTTCTCACTGTATTTTCTGAAAAAGTCCTTTATTGTCGCTATATAATATGTTATAATACAAACATTAAACTGCCTTTTCAGGGTCTGAAAATAATTATGGTGGCGTATTTTTTGCCACTGTCTGATTATAAAGGAGGATATGCAATGACGGGAGAACTTAAATCCGTCTATGAACCCAAAGAAGTAGAGGATAAATGGTATAAAATCTGGGAAGAAAAAAAATATTTTCACGCTGACGTCAATGATGAGCGGGAGACGTTTTGTATTGTTATTCCACCGCCAAATGTTACGGGGCAACTGCATATGGGACATGCTTTGGATGAAACTATGCAAGATATCCTTACCCGTTATAAGCGTATGTGCGGCTATAATACTTTGTGGGTGCCTGGTACGGACCATGCCGGCATTGCGACCCAAGCTAAGGTTGAGGAGCAGATCCGCAAGGAGGGCTTAAATAAAGAAGAATTGGGGCGTGAGGCCTTTGTAGCCAAAACTTTTGAGTGGAAGGATAAGTACCACGCCAGAATTGTGCAACAACTCAAGGGCTTAGGCGTTTCCTGCGATTGGGAGCGTGAACGCTTTACCTTAGACGAGGGACTTTCTCGGGCAGTGCGCGAGGCCTTTGTTACTTATTATGAAAAGGAACTTATTTATCGGGATAAATACATAGTTAATTGGTGCCCCCACTGTCATACCACTATTTCTGATATTGAAGTGGAGCATGAGGAGGAAGAAGGGCGTCTTTGGGAAATTAAGTATCAAATTAAAGGTGAAGAAGGCGTTTATCTCACCGTGGCCACAACTCGGCCCGAAACTATGCTGGGCGATTCGGCTCTGGCTGTGTCCCCCCAAGATGAACGGTATCAGTCTTATGTGGGCAAAACTGCGATTATTCCTATTATTGACCGGGAAATACCCGTCATAGCTGACGACTATGTTGATAAGTCCTTTGGTACTGGGGTGGTAAAAATTACTCCATTCCATGACCCTAATGATTTTGAGGTCGGCTTGAGGCATAATTTGCCCCAAATTGAAGTTATTGACCTGGACGCTAAAATGACTACCGCGGCTGGCAAATATGTTGGTATGGACCGCTATGACTGCCGCAAGGCGCTATTGGCTGATTTGAAAGAATTGGACTTGGGAGGCCAGGAAAAGGAACATGTACACGCTGTTGGTAAATGTTACCGCTGTAACACCACAGTAGAACCTTTGGTTTCCCGCCAATGGTTTTTGAAAATGGCGCCATTGGCCGAACCTGCTATCGCGGCGGTAAAGAACGGCGATACCAAATTTGTACCCAGCCGGTTTGATAAAGTTTATCTTGGCTGGATGGAAAATATTCGGGACTGGTGTATATCCCGCCAGCTCTGGTGGGGACACCGTATTCCGGTGTGGTACTGTCAGGACTGCGGTGCGGAAATATGCCGGCGTGAAGATCCTACTGAGTGCCCGGAATGCCACAGTAAGAATTTGCATCAGGATGAGGACGTATTGGATACCTGGTTCTCCTCAGCCCTGTGGCCTTTCTCTACTTTGGGTTGGCCTGAAAATACCCAGGACTTACAAAAGTATTTTCCCACTTCTGTTTTGGTTACAGGTTGGGATATCATCTTTTTCTGGGTGGCGAGAATGATTTTTAGTTCCCTGGCTTTAACTGAGGAGGCTCCCTTTAAAGAAGTTCTTATTCATGGTTTGGTTTTGGATAAGGACGGCAGGAAAATGAGTAAATCCCTGGGTAACGGCGTAGATCCCTTGGAGATTGTAGCAAAATATGGCGCTGATAGTTTGCGTTTCATGCTGGTTACTGGTAATACCCCTGGCAATAATATGCGTTTTAGAGAAGAAAGACTGGAGAGCAGCCGCAATTTTGCCAACAAAATATGGAATGCCAGCCGCTTTGTACTGATGAATTTAGAAGGCTATGAAGAGGGTACTTGGCGTAAAGAGGATCTGGCGATTCACGATAGCTGGATTTTGGCTAAGCTTAACAAAGTAATAGCGGCAACCAGGGCAAATTTAGATAAATATGAAATGGGTGAAGCATCACGGGGAATTTATGAGTTCATCTGGGACGACTTTTGCGATTGGTATGTGGAGTTATCGAAAAATGCCCTTTATAAGGGCTCGGCAGAGGAACGTAGCCAAACCCAGCGGATTCTGGTTTACGTTTTAAGCCGCAGCTTAGAACTGCTTCATCCCTTTATGCCCTTTATTACAGAGGAAATATGGCAAAAATTACCTCATAAAGGCGAAACAATTTTATTGGCGGACTATCCGCAAACCTGTAGTGATTTTGAAAATCCCGTTGCTGCTGCTGATATGGATCTGCTTATTGCCATGATTAAGACGGTGCGTAATTTGCGGGCGGAAAAGAAAATACCTTTAGGTCAAAAAGCCAATTTGATAGTTGCCGCTGCACCAGCTCAAAAAAAGGTTATTGAATCCTGCCAAATTTATCTGGCCAAAATGGCTTCAGTTAACACGGTAGAATTTATTGACCTACAGGCTGAAGCTCCCAAGGGTGCGGCAGCGGGGATTTTAGGGGACGTCCGCATCTATATGCCTCTGGCCGGGCTTATAGATATGGAAAAGGAGAAAAACCGCCTCAATAAGGATATGGCTAAGGTGGAGAAAGAAATTAAACGTCTCACGGGTAAATTGAATAATGAAGGTTTTTTGGCCAAGGCTCCGGCTGAAGTCATAGAAGGCGAGAAGGCTAAATTAGCTGATTACACTAAAAAGCTGGCAGGTTTATCAGAAACCTTAGCAACTTTGGCAGAGGTGGAATAAACAATGATGAACTATAATGAGTCCTTGGCATATATGCGGGATTTAACCAAATTCGGCTTTAACTTTGGCTTAGAGAGAGTTCTGGAGCTTTTACGGCGCCTGGGCGATCCCCATAAGACTATGAAATATATTCATATTGGCGGCACCAACGGCAAGGGCAGTGTAACCGCTATGTTAAATTCCATGCTCACAGTGGTAGGTGAAAACCCCGGTATGTTTACTTCGCCTCATCTACATTCCTATAGGGAAAGGTTTCGCATTGGCGGTGAAATGATTAGCCATAATGAAGTGGCTTTATTATTAAATGAAATTAGGCCCCACATAGAAGCCATGATAGAGGCTGGTTTTGAGCAACCCACGGAGTTTGAAGTTAATACGGTGATGGCCTTTTACTACTTTGCCCGCAAAGGGGTAAAAACCGCCGTGCTTGAAGTTGGTATGGGTGGTGAAATAGACGCTACCAATGTAATTGAAAATGTGCCGGTGGTGGTTATGACCAATATAGCCTTGGAGCATACGGAGTATTTAGGTAACACTAAAGCGGAAATATGCGCCACTAAAGCGGGAATTATTAAAAAAGACGCCCACCTGGTCACCGGTATAGTTGAGGCTGACTTAATCGAGCTTTTATGCGACCGGGTTAAGTCTGTTGGCGCTAAAGACCTTGCGGTGATAAAACGGGATTTTAACACTGAGTTTGTTAGTGAGAGCCCTGAGGGACAATATTTCCATTATCGGGACGCCAATGTTAGTCTCAATAATTTGTTTTTGCCCCTGCAAGGCCGACATCAGTTAACCAATGCCGCCTTGGCGGTTCGGGCTGCTTTGGCCTGGGGTTTGACTGAAGAAGATATACGCCAGGGTTTAAAGGAGACAATATGGCCTTGCCGTTTGGAAAGAGTTTTGGCGGAACCCCTGACGATAATTGACGGCGCTCACAACGACCACGGTATGGCAGTGCTGACCGAATACCTGCGCAACCATTACAATGATAAAAAAATTACCGTATTAATCGGTATGCTGGCTGATAAGGAACGGGAAAAGGCGGTAGCGTTGCTTGGTCCTCTGGTTGAACGTGTTGTGGTTACTAAGCCTAATAACGCCAGGGCAGGGGATTTTGAGATGATTGCCAAATTCTTTGAGCCCTATACCTCGGAGATATATTTACAAGAAAAGATACCCGATGGCTGTGAATTAGCCTTAAAACTAGCTAGGGAAGACGGTAAAGAAGGTATTTTACTGATAACAGGTTCCCTATATATGGTAGCCGACGCTAGAGGTTATCTATTAGGCATTGAAAGCGAATAAAGGATTTGAGATAAAATGGAAAGATTGACTTTGGCTTCGGGTTCGCCCCGGCGCCAAGAAATTTTAACTAATTTAGGGCTGAATTTTACTGTCCTGCCCGCTAATATAGATGAAAGTCCTCAACTATCTGAAGAGCCTCAATCTTATGCTTTGCGTATGGCGGTGCAGAAGGCTATGGCTGCGGCAAACAAAGTTGAAAGCGGTCTGATTATAGGGGCTGATACTATTGTTGTAGTTGACGGGCAGATCATGGGCAAACCTCGTGACGTTGCCGAGGCTGCTCAGCAATTAAGAGTTTTAAGCGGCCGGGAACATATAGTATTTAGCGGCTTGGGTATAGTGGACAAGACTACAGGACGGACTGTTAGTACCTTGGAGCAAACCATAGTTTACTTTAGAGAGATGAGCGACGCCGAAATACAGTCTTATATTAGAACAGGTGAACCTTTAGATAAAGCAGGTTCCTATGGTATACAAGGCAAAGGCGCCGTTTTTATCCGTCGCATTGAGGGAGACTATTTTAATGTGGTGGGTTTGCCTATAGCTAAGCTTTATTCTCTCTTAGCGGAGTTGGGTTATGAATTATTCTCCTAAATAGATTTATAATTAATTTTTCACGTTTTAAACACTTAGCGTTGATATAAAAGAGGTATATTTATAAAATGAAAATTCAGCGGAAATGGAAATTCATAGTGATTGTGGCCGCGGCGATCGTACTCTTGATTATCGCCAGAAGCTGCGGCGCCTCAGGGGGAGCTACTGCCCCGGAATCCGCAGCAAAATCGGCTTTTGCGCCTTTTACGGCAGTCGGTAATTTCTTCAGTAATCTATTTGATTTTGACACTAAGAAAAATCTGGAGAAAGAATTGGAGGCTGCTAATGAGGAACTATCTAAGTATAAGACCGAAGCCTCTCTCGCTGCGGAAATTGCAGCGGAAAACCAACGATTAAGTGAGTTACTGGACATAAAAAAAACATATTCTACTGATTGGGATATGTGTGTGGCCTCGGTTACAGGTCGGGAAATAGATAACTGGTATGAATCTATTACTGTCAATAAAGGCTCGGCCGATGGAGTAAAAGAAAACATGGCTGTGGTCAATAAGGACGGCTTGGTAGGTCGTACCCGTAATGTTACTACCCACACTTCCGAGGTACTCCTAATTTTAGATGCCCAGGGTTCTTTGGGCGGAATGACCAAGGAGAGCCGTATACCAGGGGTTTTAACTGGTATCGGCGGTGGTAAGGGTCTGTTGAGTATGACCAATTTGCCCTTTAACGCCGAAATACAACTAAATGATGAAGTTGTTACCTCTGGCGAAGGGGGCGTTTTCCCGGCTGGTCTGCTAGTTGGCACCGTGGTGAAGGTAGGTAATTCTGTAGACGGCCTCAGTAAAGAAGCTGTTATAGAACCTTTTTGCAATTTCGATTCCCTGGATGAGGTTTTAATTCTCATACCCAATCCAGAAAAAGAAAAGGACGATGCTGACTCCTCCAGTACAAATAGTTCGGCTGGTGACGATGGCGATTCCGAATCTGATAGCGACTCCGATATAAACTCTGAAGATGGCAATAGTAATGCGGAGGGTAATATAGATAATACGGATTCCGGAACTGATGCTACAGGCAACGATGAAACCTCAAGTAATGATAGCCCCCCTGACCAGGGCAGCAGCGAGGAGGATAACCCAGAATGATGCTTTATATCATTCCCTACCTATTTTATAGCCTTCTCTCCTTGTGCGGCATTTTTTTACAAGCCGAGTTCTTCTCCTTTATTACTATTTTTGGTGTAAAGCCGGACTTGCTTTTAATTATCACTGTTATGGCCGGCTTGCACAGCGGTAACAAAAATGGTGCTGTGGCTGGTGCTGTTGTAGGTTTATGGGCCGATTTATTGGCTGGGGGATTTTTTGGCGTACACATATTGGTCTACGCTTTAATAGGCTATATTTTTGGCAGCATTAAACATAAAGCGATGTTTAAATCTTATCCCGGCTATTTCTTTATAGTGCTTTTAGCCAGCCTTGCTTCTGGTGCGCTTTTTATTATAGCTTATGTATTAGTGGGCGCCAATTATTCGTTTTGGCAAAGCTTCACAGCTATAGTCGTACCCTATACTTTTTATGATTGCCTGTTAATAGTGCTAGCTTTCCCCTGTATTTTCTTATACCGTCGCTTTAGGGGACTTAAAATAGGTTATGTTGATATGTTCGGCGGCGGGGTAATTTTAATCACCAACAATGAAAAGGTAGATATGGATTATGTGCGGAAGCGCAAAGCCCAGAAGGAAGCCGCTAAGGAAAAACAGCGGCGTAAGGAATCCAAGCAACGTAGGGTCAAAGGAGAGCGACGCTCTGAAATTGAATCGGCAAAGAAGGGGCGGGACAAGCAACGTGGCCGCAAGCGTAATATAGATTATGACCATGAGGATTTTGCGGAATACGAGGAAATTAAAGATGCAGGAGCCTCCCCCTTCCATAATGAAGGATATTATGGACCTGACATATACTCGGAAAAAAGTTACCGCAATACAGAGCCAAAAAATAATAGAGACAATAACGCAGAAAT
Source organism: Peptococcaceae bacterium (assembly GCA_019415505.1). GTDB lineage: Bacteria > Bacillota > Dehalobacteriia > UBA7702 > UBA7702 > Cryptoclostridium. The sequence continues at coordinate 23,573 of DXZC01000004.1, forward strand.
AAAAACAAATCGGAAAAAGGAAAAACATAAAGCTAAAAATAAAAATTCCAGAAATCCGAAAAAAAGAAGCCGGGGAAGAGATAGATGACTAAGAAAGAACATCCCTTACAAGTTGTAAATAAAAGACTGCTGTTGGTATATGTTTTAATAATTACGGTGTTTTTGCTGTTGTTAAGCCGCCTATTCTATTTACAGGTAGTAAAGGGCGCTGAATATACTGAAACTGCCAACAATAATATTGACCGCGTAGTTAATATGGAAGCCCGCCGCGGCGTTATTTATGATGCCAATAATAATGTACTAGCCAGTTCTGAGCCGGTTATGAGCGTTAATGTATATCTTAATGAGGTGGAGGATAGGGAAAAGCTGGCTGAGAACTTAGCTGAGCTTTTTAACCGTGAAGATATCTATACCGCGGAGGAAGAGGCCAGGACCATTATAAATGAAAGTAGCGTTGCTGAAGCTGTGGAAAACAATGCTAGATTGTTAAATGACCAAGCGGCGGAGGACGAAGAGCAAGAGTCCACTGAAGATGCAGATTCAAAAACTAAGTCAGATAAGGACTCAGAGAAGGATTCCGATAAAGATAAGGATTCTGAGGACGATGAGAACAGCGAGGGTACTATAGGGGAGAACCAACTTACCACGGCGGATGAGGTTTTAGAGCTGATGACAGCTAGCGGTCGCAATTACGAGCCTGTTAGCGTTCGCAGTTACACTTATGACGTCGGCGTAAAGGTAGCTCAGATTATTGCTGAAAATAAAGCAATATACAAGGGCGTATCCGTGGAAGAAGAGGCTATGCGTACATACCCCAATGGTTACATTCTAGGGCACGTTTTAGGTACTGTAGGTTTAATCAATGACTCCCAACTGGAGGAGGAAGGAGATACTTACGGTTATAAGCTCAACGATGTTGTGGGTAAGAGCGGTCTGGAGAAATACTATGAGCATTATACTGTTGATGGTAAGGAGATGGGCCTCCGGGGTAAGGATGGTAAACGCTACCTGGAAGTAGACGCCAGAGGAAATATTACGAATGTAATTTCAGAAGAGCAGCCGGTTAGCGGCAATTCTCTAAAGTTAACGATAGATTTAAATACCCAGAAATACATGGAACAAGCTTTAAAGGAGGCTATTGCTTCGGCAAGTAATCCGAAATGCAAGGCCGGCAGTGCGGTAATGTTGGATGTGAAAACCGGCGGCGTTATTGCTATGGCCAGCACCCCCTCGATAGACCCCAATGATTTTGTTCGAGGTTTAACAGAGGATGAAGTAGCTTATTATTTTAGCGATACTCTTAAACCCCAAATGAACAGGGCTGTATCATCTGGTTACGCTTCAGGTTCTACCTTTAAGCTTGTTTGCGCCACTGCCCTTTTACGGGCGGGAATACCCGTTACTGATTCGGTGGTGTGCAATGGTACTAATGTTGTTCCTCCCATGGCTGGTTGCTGGGATACACACCATACGGTCAATTTTTATAGTGCCACAGCCGGGAGCTGTAATATCTATTTCCAAACCATGGCTGCCCGCATAGGCGAGGAGGCCCTGTTGGAAACAGGCCGGGAATACGGCTTTGGCCAAGCCACAGGTATTGACCTGCCGGCGGAAAGAGCCGGTCTATTGCCGACGCCTGAGTGGAAAGCGGAAAATTATTCCGGTACGGAAAAGGAATGGCAGATATACGATACCTATTATACTACCATCGGCCAGGGCGCCACGGTGGATACTGTTATACAGTTGGCCTGCTACACAGCAACGATTGCCAACGGCGGCGTGCGCATGAAGCCGTATCTGGTTGATGAAATTATTGACGATGAAGGCACGGTACTTACAGCGGCAGAACCCACTGTAGTAGAAGATATGGAATTAAATGATGAGATTGTTAGCGACCTCATACAAGCTATGAAGGATGTTGCCAGTGGTGAAGCCGGCGGTACGGCAGCACAACTTTTCCACGGTTTGCCCTCAGAGTTGCATCCTGCCGCTAAGACTGGTACGGCTCAGACGGGCTTGAAGGACGATAATAATGACTCCGACTTCCACGGTGTTTTTATTGCCTTTGCTCCCGCAGATGACCCGGAAGTGGCTTTTGCTGGGCTGGTGGAATACGGTACCAGCGGCGGCAGTTCTGCCGGTAAGGTTTGTGAAGCCGCAATGGAAGCTTATTTTGGCTACAAAGTAGATTACGATATAATTCTGTCGGACAGGCTCGAAGAATAAAAGAAAAAAAACCTTGGTTAAGCTGGTAAAATAAGCTATAATATCGTTGTAGATCCTATGGAGGGCGATATTATGGTAAAAAGAAAATTTGACGGTAGAAAAGAAGGGGACACCTTATTAATAGACGGTCCCCTGCGGTCGGGTCAGAGGATTGAGTTCGACGGCAATATTGTGGTAAAAGGTGATGTAAACCCCGGCGCAGAGATTATTGCCAGCGGCAATATCCTGATCTTTGGCATTTTAAGGGGTATGGCCCAAAGCGGTTGCTTGGGCGATGAAAACACCACAGTGTCGGCATTTAGCCTGTTACCCACCCAACTGCGAATCGGTGACCATATTTCATGTCCGCCCCAGGGATATTACGGTCTTGGCAGCGACCGCCCGGAAACAGCGAGATTAAAGCAGGGCAAAGTTGTTATAGAGACTGTATAACTAATAGTCTGAAAGAGGAGGACAACATGGGTGAAGTCATCGTAATCACATCAGGCAAAGGCGGGGTGGGCAAAACTACCGCCACCGCTAATATTGGCACGGCTCTAGCCGTATTAGGCAAAAAGACCGTGCTGCTCGATACAGATATAGGTTTAAGAAACCTTGATGTAGTAATGGGCTTGGAAAACCGTATAGTTTATGACCTTGTTGATATTGTGGAAGGAAATTGCCGTCTCAGTCAAGGCTTTATCAAGGACAAGCGTCTGGACGGCTTATGTGTAATTGCAGCAGCGCAATCCAGGGATAAAAGCGATATTAATCCCAAGCAAATGATTGATTTAACCCGGCGCTTAAAAGAGGATTTTGATTATGTCCTCATAGATTGCCCCGCTGGTATAGAGCAGGGTTTTAAAAACGCTGTGGCCGGAGCTGACCGGGCCTTGGTTGTCACAACGCCGGAGGTAAGCGCTGTGCGGGACGCCGACAGAGTAATCGGCCTTCTCTCTGCCTCCGGCTTAGAGGATATCAGCGTTTTGGTGAACCGGGTACGCTATGATATGATAAAGCGTGGAAATATGTTGGGTGTGGATGATATTATGGATATTTTAGCGGTTGACCTCATTGGCATAGTGCCGGAGGACAAGTCCGTAGTAATTTCCACAAACTGCGGTGAACCGGCGGCTAAGAACCAGCTATCTCAGGCTGGACGCTGCTTTACTGCCGTGGCCCGCCGTTTAAACGGTGAAACAGTAGTTTTTGGCAAAGAACTAAAGGGCCTAAGTTTTTGGCAACGCCTGCGTGGCATTGCTAAAAGATAGGAGGCGGCTATGAATATTTTGCAAAGGCTGGGCCTCAAAAATCAAAAGAAATGCAAGGATATAGCGAAAAAGCGCCTTCAGCTTGTGTTGATTCAGGACAGGCTAGAGTTGTCACCCGCAGAGCTTAGCGCTCTGAAAGATGATTTGGTTAAGGTTATAGCAGATTATATGCCAATTGATAGAAAGGCAATGGAAGTTTCCTTTCAGCGGGAATCCGGCGCTATGGCCATGGTGGCTAACATACCTTTGGAGGCAGTACGTATAAGAAAAGATAGATAAAAGGGAAGGGTAGAGCAACAGCTCCGATATAATGAAACTAGATCTTAATGAGTTAAAACCGAAAAACTTAAAAAATAGACGCGGTGTTACCAAAGAGGAACGGCGTAAAAATAGACAAAAGTTAGGCATATATAATAAGGTGGATTATATAACCCTTATTATGTTTGCCGCTTTGTTGTTGATTAGCTTATTTGTTCTCAATAGCGCATCCACCAATGTTATAGACAGTGACCCAAACTTCTATGTCAGGCGCCAAGCTTTGTTAATGTTTGTGGGGGTCTTTATCTTTACAGCGGTGATGCTCTTCGATTACCGGCGTTATCGGGAGTATAGCAGGATTGGTTACATAGGTATTATTATACTCCTGATTATCGTCTTTCTCTTTGGCTCCGGTGACGGCGCTAACCGTTGGATATTTGGTTTCCAGCCTTCAGAATTAGCTAAATTGGTAATGATCATAGTTTTCGCCGCTTGGCTTACAAACAACAGGGAAAAGCTGAAAGATGCTAAATTTACCCTGAAAAGCATGGCCTTTATGATGGTGCCAATGATTTTAATTTTCATTGAACCGGATTTAGGTACGTCTCTGGTATTTATCGTCATAATGCTAGTTATGCTTTTTGTTGCTGGGGCTAACCGCAAAGTATTATTTAGTGTTTGCGGCTTTTTGTTGGCCTTTGCCGCTTTTATCTACATTAGCCTCTATTTCTATACCGACGGCTTTACTAAGCTTTTAAAGGAGGATATTCCCTTCCTACCCTTGCATTATTATCAGCTTATGCGGTTGGCTATTTTTATTAATCCACAGATGGATCCCTTTGATAGCGGTTACCATATTATTCAGAGTAAAATAGCTATAGGTTCCGGCGGTCTGTTTGGTAAGGGCTATGGCGATGGCACCCAGGTACAAGGTAATTTCTTACCAGCCCACCATACGGACTTTATCTTTTCGGTTCTCGGGGAGGAAATGGGCTTTTTCTTTACAGCCTTCGTTTTAATCCTTTATATGGTTTTCCTGATTCGCTTAATGCGCGTAGCCTTTATTTCCCGGGACTTTTTCGGTACCCTGATAGTCAGCGGTATTTGTTCCATGCTTATATTCCAAGTTATGGTAAATGCCGGCATGGCTATGGGAATTATGCCGATTACCGGTCTGCCCTTGCCCTTCTTTAGTTACGGCGTAACCAGTTTATGGGTGAATATGATGGCAATAGGCGTAATTTTCAGTATTATGTTGAGGGGACGAAAAGCGCCTTAAAAAATAGAGAATAATAAATATAAAAAATATTAACCTAAGTCAGTCATAAAATGCTCCTTTGTCCAGTAATATTTTCTAAAAGACTATGGGGAGTGATTGAATTGGGTCGCTATTATCAGGAACATAAATATAAAGCAGCCAGGAGAGAAAAGGCTTGGCGACGGGGAAATACCTTTAGACGCGGCAGCGGTGGTAAAAAAGGTAAACTGCTAATGCTTTGCGGCGTCTTGGCGGTAGCCGCCATAATATTGTGGCAAACTGATACAATGTCCTTTGCTGGTATTAAATCAGGGGTAAGTAATTTAGGCGCCTCGTTACAGAGATCATTTAGCGAAGCAGTGGCTTGGAGCAATGAAAAGCTGGGTCTGAAAGATAGTGAATTCGCTTTACCTGTATCCTCTGGCGTGGTTGTTGAAGAATACGGCGTGGTTTTAAATGAAGCTGGCGAGGAAAGCTACCATAGCGGCGTGGATATCCAGGTACCGGCGGGCAGCGAAATTTTGGCCGCGGAAAAAGGCGAAGTTATAGCTGTAGATACCCATGACGACTCCACCTTTTGGATTACCTTAAGCCATGAAGGTGATTGGTCCACAGTATACGGCCGCTTGGGAGAAGCTAAAGTTGCAGTTGGGGATACTGTGGAAAAAGGCGCTGTACTGGGTGTGCCTAAAAATGAAACTCTGCACTTTGAAGTTTTGGAAAACGGGACTCAAAAAAATCCCATAAATTATTTTAGTGACGAACAATAATAAATTGAGCGACAAATAACAGATAACGAAAACATAGGTGAAGATAACAATGAAGTCAGAAAACGCAGTTGATGTGGCAAGAATTTTAAATAGGGTACAGCGGCCTAGCCGTTACATAGGTAGAGAGTGGAATTTACCGTCCTTGGATTTCCGCAAAGGCCAGGTGCGCATGGTCATGGCCTTTCCCGATCTTTACGAGGTGGGCATGAGTCACCTAGGTTTGCGTATTTTGTACGAAGTAGTAAATTCCACGGGGAAATATACTATGGAGAGGGTTATGGCTCCGGCCCCCGATTTAGAGGTCCTTTTACGGGCGGAGAATACGCCGCTTTTTACCCTGGAAACTAATGAGCCGGTGGCAAATTTTGATGTTTTAGGGTTCAGCATACAATACGAATTATCAGCTACAAATATTTTAAATATATTGAATCTCAGCAATATACCTTTACGCAGCGAGAATAGAGACCACCGCCACCCCATTGTTTTGGGCGGCGGTCCTTGCGTTTATAATCCGGAGCCTTTTGCCCCCTTTTTTGATGTATTTCTGATTGGCGAAGGGGAAGAGGCTATTTTAGATTTTCTTGATCTCTATGCAGAGATAAAACCGCAAACAGACCTTGCTCACCGCCAGCTTTTTTTAGAAGAAATCAGTAAGGTTCCAGGCTTTTATGTGCCTAGTCTCTACCAGATGACAGAAACCGGGGCTGTGGTACCTACAGGTACCGCGCCGCCGGTTATAAAAAAGCGTTATATCAAGGATTTAAATACGGTGAAATTTCCCACCAATCCTTTGGTGCCCCACTCGGAGATTGTACATGACAGAGGGGTTTTGGAGCTGTTTCGGGGTTGTTTAAGGGGCTGCCGTTTTTGCCAAGCTGGTATGATTTATCGTCCACGGCGAGATAAGAGCCTAACCACCCTGCTGTGCGATGCTGAGGAGGTATTGAGAAACAGCGGTTACGATGAACTGGGGTTGCTCTCTCTCAGCACCATGGACTATAAAGAGATAGAAACTTTAGTGGACAGGCTTACTGAGCAATATAGCGATGAAGGTATTAGCCTGAGTTTACCCTCTTTGCGCATGGACGACTTTGCTGTGGAATTGGCGGAAAAGGTGCAGCGAGTAAGGAAGGGTACCCTCACCCTGGCGCCGGAAGCGGGCAGCGCCCGTATGCGTAATATTATTAATAAGAATATTACGGCTGACGATATTATCAATACCTCCACTACTGCTTATAACCACGGTTTTAAGGCTTTGAAATTTTACATGATGATTGGCCTGCCCTTTGAAACGCAGGAAGATATAGAGGGTATAAAGTCCTTAATTCAAGATGTGAAAACCTCGGCTGGCAAGGGTCTCAACCTCAACATCAGCTTAGGTACCTTTGTACCTAAAGCCTTTACGCCCTTTCAGTGGTGCGGCCAGGAAAACCAGGCTAGTATCGCCGCGAAACAGAGGGAGTTAAAGGATTGGGCTAAAACCCAGAAGGGCGTGCGCTTAAATTATCATGATTTTGCTACCGGGTTTTTGGAAGCTGTAATTGCCCGGGGGGACAGGCGCATCGGCGCTGTCTTGGAAAAGGTGTTTTTATTGGGAGCTCGTTTAGACGGTTGGAGCGAATATTTTCGCAATGACCTATGGTTACAGGCCTTTGCTGAATGTGGCATAAACCCCCAGGATTATGCTGAAAGGAGCTTTGATTTAGAGGATGCTTTGCCCTGGGACCATATTTCCTGCGGCGTGACAAAAAAATTCTTACAGCGTGAGTACCTTAAGGCCCGCCAGGCCCAGAGTACCCCCCATTGTGAGGACAACCTCTGCTCCGGTTGTGGCATAGGTTGTAGAAAGGAGGGGTCCCTACCGTGAGATACAGAGTAAACTATGAGATTTTAGGCCATATGGCTTTTCTTTCCCATTTGGAAATGATGCGTCTCTGGCAGCGGGCGCTATTGCGTTCCAGTTTACCTGTGGCTTGGAGCCAAGGGTTTAATCCCCGTCCTAAGCTTTCCCTAGGGCCCGCTAAGGGCGTTGGCGTGGAAGGGTTGAGCGAATATTTAGACGTGGACTTTAAGACCTATCTCCAAGGTGACGAGGTGATAAGTAAGTTAAATAGTGTCTTACCTGATGACGTAAAGGTATTGCGGGTGCGAGAATTGCCGCCGGGTACTAAGCTTTTAGAGGCCGTTATCAATGAAGCGCAATATAAAATTATTTTTACCCAGGGCTGCCCAGGGGATTTGGCGGCTAAGGTAGGGGATTTTCTGCAAAAAACCGAGGTACTTTACTTGCGCCGTAGCCCTAAAAAAGATAAAGAGCTTAATTTGCGGTCTTATGTTAATGATTTACGCCTGGAAGATGATGTTCTAATATTATCCGCTAAATTAGGTCCTAACGGTACTATGCGTCCGCCGGAACTTTTGACAGTTTTAGGATATTGGGATATAATAAAGGATATCACCATTCAACGGTTGGGCCTGTATATAAAAGACGGCTCACGTCGCAGCGCTCCCTAATTTAGGGTAGCTAAAGCCAGTAGCGAGAGGAAAAACCATGGAAAAAGAAATCATTATCAGAGCAGAAGACGATGAAACAATGGTTGCTGTTATTGAGGACCAGCGTTTGGTGGAACTCTATATTGACAGGGTGGACGAGGAGCGACTCACTGGGAATATCTATAAAGGCGTAGTGGAGAATGTACTACCAGGTATGCAGGCTGCTTTTGTGGATATTGGCCTTAATAAAAACAGTTTTCTCTATATTCGGGAGGTTTTGCCTAAAACCACTTCCGAGGATGACGAAATAGACGATACTGTGGAAATTAGTGACCTTTTAAAGAAAAACCAGGAAATTCTCATTCAAATTGTCAAGGAACCAACCCCCTCCAAGGGAGCCAGGGTAACTACTCATCTCACTTTGGCTGGTCGCTACTTGGTGCTGATGCAAACTGTTTCCTATGTGGGTATTTCCCGGCGTATTGAAGATGGAGCAGAGCGGGAGCGACTTATGGCTCTGGCGGAAAAAATATGCCCCGTTGGTATGGGCCTTATTGTGCGTACCGTAGCCTATGGAGCCAAGGAAGAGGAGCTTTTGTCCGACCTGAAGTGGCTTAAGAGCGTGTGGGGTAAAATAGTTAATAAAAGCGTTCATTCCGGTGGCGGTAAGCTGATTTATAAGGATTTGGATCTTTTGTCCAGCATTATGCGGGATCAAGTTACTGACGAGGTAGATAAAATAATTGTTAATAGCGAGTCCACCTATAAGGCTGTGATGGATAGCTTGCAATTCTTTCCCGGCGATTATAAGGAAAGGGTCGTAGTCCGGAATATGCTGGAAGTATTTGAGGAATACGACCTGATAAATGAGATAAAAAAGGCTGGAAAACGCAAGGCCTGGTTAAAAAACGGCGGCCATATAATTATTGATAATACTGAGGCTCTGACAGCTATAGACGTCAATACAGGTAAATATGTTGGCACCACAAATTTAGAGGATACTGTGGTAAACGCCAATTTAGAAGCAGTTGAAGAAATTGTGCGGCAAATTCGCTTGCGAAATATCGGCGGTATTATTATAATAGACTTTATTGATATGGAGAAAATGGAGGATCGGGAAAAGGTTATTAGCGCCCTGGAAGAAGAATTAAAAAAGGATAGGGTAAAAACTAATATTCTCGGTCTAACTCAACTGGGTCTTTTGGAAATGACACGCAAAAAGACAGGGCACGGACTCAACCAGATGATGGATCGGGAGTGCGCCTTCTGCGACGGACGCGGCAGGGTTTTCAATCACTCCATGACCTGCCTACAAATTCGCCATGAGGTGGAAAAACTGGCCCAAACCACCAAAGCTAACACTCTGATAATCAATGCCGCGCCTGAAATTATTAAGTATATCAAGCTGAATAAGCTTAGCGTCAAATGGGCCAAAGAAACGGGTAAGGCCTTAATTTTAAAAGAAACCGAAATCAGCGGCCATGAAATAACCGTGTACGGTGATTTTGACTAGGATTAAATAACTTAAAAGGGAGCCAAAGCGGCTCCCTTTTTTGTATAAAGAAAACCACGCGATAGTCGCGTGGTTGAATTATATTCTGCTATATATATTATCCCTCATTCATTTCCCGGCCTGCTCCTGGGCTGCTGCCTGTATATTACTGCCGGCTTTCTTGCCTGTAATGTGTTGAGGCGTTAGCTCTATGACTGCTACGGCAGACCAGCTTTTTTTTATTTCATCTTCACCGGCTGCGGAATAATCCTTAGCGTATTTTCTATTTAAAGCCCTCAACGCTGACAAGCGCAGTTCATCATCTGTGACAAATTGAGCTGTAGCAAATACCACCACAGAACGGTAATTGGTGGCAAATTTAGACGGCACGATTTCATCTTGGTCCACAACGCAAAAAGACACTTTGGCGTCGCGTTCAATAGCGTCTTTTTTATGACCCTCTTTAGCGCAATGTATATAGATTTTGCCCTGATATAATACATAGTTAACTGGAATTGTATAGGGATACCCCTGATCGCCGTTGACTGCCAAGACGCCGGTTATGGCTTGATCTAAAATAGCCAAAGCTTCCGCCTCGGTAGTTTGCTGTCTTTTTCTGCGCATTACTCGGAACATACTGATCTCACCCTCCACTTTAATTATTATTATTATAGGCCGACGGTTCGTATATGCGGCGTTTACGCAAAAACCACAGGCCTACTATAAACATACACAGACCGCTGCCCAAAAATATCCATACTATATTTACAATGTCTGCTAAAGGACCAAAAATTAACATACCCAGGGGAGCTGTAGCCGCGCCCACTAAGGATACGAGACTAAATACCCGCCCTAAAATGTTGGGGTCCACCCTTTCCTGAAGTATCACCACAACCGAAGTATTACACCAGGGCATGATAAAGCCAATCACGGCGGTAATGGCGTAAAACACCACTAAGTAAGGGGAGAAGCCCAGCAGCATACAAAGCACGCTAAAAGTTAGGGTGCTAAGTCCAATAGCTACGCCTTTATTTTTAAAATTGCCCAGAGAGGACAATACTAAGCCCCCTAATACGGAGCCACTGCTGAACACTACTTCCTGGATTGTCAGATAAATTACATCGCTACCAAAATTACGGGCAATAAAAATAGGGGAAAGAAAAGAAATAGGGGATATAAAAATACAAAAAAGAGCGTAAAAGAGAATTAAGCCCTTTATATAATCATGACGCCAGACGTATTTCCAGCCTTCCTGTAGATCGCGGCAATACCCTCCCTTAACTTTGGTCAGGGCCTTAGCTGTGGGCGGTACTGCAATAGTTAGCAAGACTCCTACGCCAATAACTGCTGTTATGATATCCACAAAGAAAGCGGTTACAATGTTTGAGGCTGTAAGGACTAGCCCGCCACAGGCCGGAGATAGTATAAATATTAGCGACTGTAGACTGCTATTGATACCTCCAATACGCATAAGTTTATCTTCTGGAACCAATTGGGGCAAAATAGCGGAAACTGCCGGAGTCTGAATACCGCTACCAATAGAGCGCAGCAGTGCAGCCAATAACAACAACCAATACGGTTTATAGCCATTGAGAAAAATAAGGGCCAGCGCCAAGGTGATAGCTGCGATACTTAGGTCAGCAATAACTATTATTTTTTTACGGTTAAACCTGTCAGCCAATACACCAGCTAAGGGGGCAATAAACACATGAGGGAAAAATCCCACCATAACATAGAGGGCCATCATTACGCCACTGGTAGTATCAAGTATAATGTACCACATTATGGCGTATTGCACCAAGGAGGAGCCTAACATAGTGATAGCTTGACTGCCTAGAAAAAGCGCGGCATTTTTGCGCCAGTGGGGATTAACTGGCGCCGCTAGCGGTGTATTGTTCGGGTCATTTTTATTATCAGCTGGGACGGTATTATCGTCCCTTTTATCTATCATACGTAATCCTCAAATATTGGTATTATCGGTCAGCGCTTTTTTTACGGCCTGAGCCCAGCCCTGGCGTAATTCAACCCGCTTAGCCTCACTCATGGCGGGGGTAAAGGAACGGTCAATCTCCCAGTTAGCTGAGATTTCCGCCGTATCCTGCCAATACCCCACAGCTAATCCTCCTAAATAGGCAGCGCCCAAAGCTGTTGTTTCAATGCAAGAGGGACGCTCTACTGCTGTATTGATAATGTCGGCTTGAAATTGTAACATGAAATTATTGGCAGCGGCGCCGCCATCGACTTTTAAGGATATAAGGTCTAAAGCCGAATCCTCAATCATGGCCTGGAGAACGTCGGCTGTTTGGTAAGCCATTGACTCTAAGGCCGCCCTGACAATATGGTTGCGGTTAGAGCCTCTGGTAAGTCCGGTTATTATGCCTCTGGCTTCAGAATCCCAGTAGGGAGCGCCTAAACCCACAAAGGAAGGGACCAAGTATACTCCGGCGGTATCAGCTACTTTTTCCGCCAATACTTCGCTTTGAGCGGCGCTGTCGATGAGCTTTAATTCATCACGGAGCCATTGGATAGCGGCGCCGGCCACAAAAACAGAGCCTTCTAAAGCATAATTTACTTTATTATCATAACCCCAGGCTATAGTAGTTAACAGCCCATTGTGGGAGAATACCGGCTTTTCGCCGGTGTTAAGTAACATAAAGCAACCGGTACCATAGGTATTTTTAGCCATGCCTTTATCAAAGCAGGCCTGTCCGAATAGGGCCGCTTGTTGGTCGCCGGCTATACCGCCAATGGGAATTGGCCCGCTAAAAACATCCTGGCCCGTATAACCAAAATCACCACTGGAGGGGCGCACCTCCGGCAGCATGGAGCTTGGTATATCCAGTAGCCGTAATAAATCCTCGTCCCACTCTAAGGTATTTATATTAAAAAGCATAGTGCGGGAAGCGTTGGAATAATCAGTAGCGTGAACCTTACCCCTGGTCAGTTTCCAGACCAGCCAGGTGTCAATGGTACCAAATAGTAGGTCACCCTGTGCCGCTTTTTCTCTGGCTCCTTTTACGTTATCTAAAATCCATTTTATCTTGGTGCCAGAAAAATAAGCGTCTATCAGAAGGCCGGTTTTGGACCGTATCATTTCATTATAACCTTGATTTACCAGGCTTTCACAATAAGGCGCTGTGCGGCGGCACTGCCATACAATAGCTGGTCCCACAGGTTCACCGCTATTTTTATCCCACACTACAGTGGTTTCCCGCTGATTAGTAATGCCTATGGCGGCAATATTATCGTGGGATAAACCGCCGTGATGTAACGCTTCATGAGCTACCCCTATTTGCGTACTCCATATTTCTATGGCGTCATGCTCTACCCAGCCGGGTTGCGGATAGTACTGCTTAAACTCCTTTTGAGCTTTGGCTACTATATTGCCTTTTTTATCAAAAATTATACAACGTGAACTTGTTGTGCCCTGATCCAGGGACATAATATACTTTTCCATGGAAATCCCCCGTTTCTAGAAGTATGAAATACCGCCCTTTGGGTTATCTTAACAGAGAAAGATAAAGGAGGTGTCTTATATGTGCTGCAACAGTAAAGACTACAAATTTGCGGATCTAAAGGATTGCTGCAAAGCGCCCATTGATGAACTGGAGAAGAAACTTTCCAGCGAATGTGGCAAGGAAACAGTATTAATTGCCTACACCAAGTGCTAAAGTAGTCCATTCTCACCTTAATCTTTTATGAAAATATGCCGAATTCCTGAGGTTTTCGGCATATTTTCTTTTCCCTTATAGCTCAGAAATCTTGGCAACGCAGAACCGACAGAGCGAGTTTTCCTGATTTATATAGAACTTTTTTGCCGTACAATAATATTGTCCGCCCTTGTTAATAACTTTACCCTTATCTAAACTCATGCCCACTGGGTGCATGGGTATTTTGAGAATAAAAGTGCGGTAACAGTTAAGCTGACGGATATAATCCTTAAACTCTTCATCGCCTGGAGCATGAGTATCCATAAAGGCGTTTATCGCGTCTCTAAATTTCATTAGATAGCGCTCATTTATAGGTTCAGCAAAAAAATTTCCTTCATTTTCTTTTAAAGAAATCAAGGTTTCTAAATTAAATTTTTTATTGAGAGTGGCAAAGTCTGTAGCGGAGATTGTTGCTTCCTCGCTTTGATAAACTGCGTATTCCTGCTTTAGCGCTTCTAAGTCAAAGCGGGCCGCTTTTTCCTGTAATTGCTTCAGTAAATCCTTTGTGTTCATAATTCACCTCATTTTTCCGGTGGCTGTTCACCTATAAGTCCTAAAAAATCGTCGACAATTTCTAAATTTCGGCGTTCTTCTATGGCAATACCAGTTTTTTCACAAAAATATTTAATTGTGTTATAAAGACCGTTTTTTCGTATAATAAGTAAACGTGGCCGACCGTTGTTCTTGATATATTCCGCTAATAAACTAATGATTTCCTCGTTGAGATTTTCGGAAAATTCTAAAATTTTATGGGCCTCAATAGTACCTTCATCATGGTCGGCTATTGCCACCATACGGGGAAAACAGGGGCGAGGGGAGTTGCCGTCTACTACCGGACTAGTAACATAAGCTGACTCCAATTCAATAGCTGTAGCTACTCTAGGCAGGCGTTTTAGTCTGCCTAAAAATAATTCATCATGTATTAAGTATTCCTTGACCTTGGTCTCTAGCGAAGGTAACAATTTCACTTCACAATGCCAGTTTCCACTGGCAGCGTTAGTAAAATATAGGGTTTCACTAGCTTTCTTTGTGTGTATAACTTTTGCTTCTGCCGTGGTGAGGCAATCGTAAAGCATATTTAATGCTCGTATAAGGATACCTGCTTCCTGGGCGTTAATATACCAAGGGGCTAAGCCTGGAGTGTAAGTGCGAAAAAATATTTGATTTAACGGACCGGGCTCAGGCAGGTATTCGCCATATTCCATAGCGCTGCGGTCACCTGGACTGAGAATATCTTTTTCCCCAAAATACAGGTTTACACAACTTTGATTTTGTAAAATAATTTGTAAAGGTGGTTCCGAGCCAGCAGCTAGTATTTTTAAATGTCCAGCCAGGTCAGCATAGCTAGGAAAAACTGAAACACCATAGTAGTCCTCTTCCGCGCCGAGAATGGTACAGAAGATAGGTTCTTGTTCCGAGGCTGCTTTGATTGTGATAATTTCAGAGCTATTATAGCGTCGCCAGGGTTCCAACTGGCGGATTTTTTTACTTATGGCAAATAGTTGAGCCCATTGCCGGGCTTCGGGTATCTCAAACATATATTTACCTCAACTTAATAAAATTTAGTTTCATAATTATTATAGCATAATAACGCTGAGAAACTCAATGGCAGCCCTTTAATTGTTGCGGCTTTTATAAATGTAAAGTATGTGCTATAATTGACAATAAATTGAAGGAGGTTGATTTTATGCTAATTAATAAGAACCATAGCTTTGTTTGTCCAACCCGTATGGTTCACGGCGTCAACATCATAGAACAACTAGCCTCGGAGGCTAAAGCCTTAAATGCCGGCAAGCTCCTGGTGGTGACAGATAGGGGCATAGCTGACTGTGGAATTTTAGATAAAGCATTGCAGGTTTTAAAAAATGATAGTGTGGAGTTTACCGTATTCGACGCTGTAGAAGCTAATCCTGCCACAGACACTGTAGCCAGTGGCACGGAGTTGTATCGCAAAGAAAATTGCCAGGGCTTATTGGGTTTAGGCGGCGGCAGTTCCATGGATACAGCCAAGGCCATTGGCGTTGAAATTGCTGAAGGCGAGCCTGTAGTGAATTTTGAATGCGCGCCAGGAAAAAAAGAGTTATCCCGGAGAATACCGCCGCTTATTTGCGTACCCACAACGGCGGGAACAGGTAGCGAAGTAACGCTCTGGGCTGTTATTACTGACCGGCAACGTCAGTATAAATTCAATGTGGGCGGGGTTCATATTGCCGCGCATGTGGCGCTCATAGATCCTATGCTACAGCTTTCCCTGCCAGCGGAGTTAACTATGTCCACAGGTATGGACGCCCTTTGCCATGCCATTGAATGTTATACTGGTGCTTACGCCCAACCTATAACCGACGCCTTTGCTTATCAGGCCATTGAACTGGCAGGTAAATATCTGCGCCGGGCTGTTGCATACGGTGAAGATATTGAGGCCCGCTACCAAATGGCCATGTGCTCTATGTTGGCCGGTTTATCCTATGGTTTGGAAAGCGCCGGAGCCGTGCACGCCCTCACCCAGACTTTGGGCGGTATTTATCCTGTGGCCCACGGCTTGGCCGTAGCCGCGACCTTGGCGCCGGTTATGGAATATAACTGGCTGGGCAAACCTGATAAATACGCCCGTATTGCCGGGGCAATGGGTGAGGATATACGGGGCTTATCTGAAAACGAGGCCGCTAAATTAGCAGTTGAAGCTGTAAAATCTTTAGCCGGTGATATTGGTGTGCCAAACCTCAAAAATATGGGTATTAAAAAAGAGGATATACCTCGTTTAGCAGTCGAGGCCTTTAACGACCCGCAAACTATAGGTAACCCTCGCGATTTAACTGTTAAAGCTTATGAAGCCATCTATGAGCGCGCTTACGCCATTGTGTATTAAGTTAATTAAAGCAATAGATATTTTAATAGCCTAGTGAATTTAAGCGCTAGGCTATTTTAGTTGTTAAGTTTATATCCTGGGGATATATTTAAACATAGTTTAAAGCTTATTTAACTGTCGATAAAATAATACCATGTTGGGTACAATGGCAAAATATAACATAATGACCTGCTCTCTACTGTAAAACATTGTTTATTAAATACTTATATTTGGGAGATACTATCTAAAAAAGTGGAGGTGCGCATTATGGCAGTATCACACAAAGGTGCCATATCATTTGGCATGGTACATATACCAGTTGGCTTACACACGGCAATACAGGATAATGATATTCATTTCAACCAGCTCTGTAAGGAGGACGGCAGCAGAATTAAATACAAGAAAATCTGCTCCCAATGCGGTAAAGAGGTCTCAACTAAGGATATAGTAAAGGGTTTTGAGTATGAACCGGATAAATATGTAACAATGTCCGACGAGGATTTTGAAAAAGCCAAGACTGAGAAGGATAAGACTATCCATATTTTACATTTTACCGATTTAACGGCAATCCGCCCGGTTTACTACGATAAGACTTATCATGCCGTGCCGGAAAAAGGCGGTGAAAAAGCGTACGAAATATTACGAAGAGCCATGAAGGAAGAAGGTAAAGTTGCCATTGCTAAAACGGTTATGGGTACCAAAGAAAAGCTGTTAACCCTCATACCGACGGATGAAGATATTTTAGTAGAAACCATGTTTTACGCTGACGAGGTTAAGGAGGCCCCTAACCAAATAACACAGCCAGAAGTAGGAGAGGCGGAACTGCAAATGGCCAAGACTCTTATAGCGGCAATGGTTAAGGATTTTGAACCTATGGACTATAAAAACGAATATCAAAGCCGCCTTTGGGAAATAATTCAGCAAAAAATACAGGGCAAAGAAATTACCGTGGTAGCGGAAAAAGAAGCTAATAATGTTATTGACCTCATGGAAGCCTTGCAGCAAAGCTTAGATAAGGTCAATAAGGCGGGATAATGGATTTATTTTTAGAGAAAAATATTCGCCCCATGCTTATTGGGGCTGATAGCGAACCCTTTGATTCAGAGGAGCATATTTATGAGCTAAAGTTGGACGGTGAACGCTGCCTCGCTTATTTAGACCTCAATAGCACGGAATTAATAAATAAGCGGGCTGTAAAAATGCTCCCAAAGGTACCGGAATTAAGGGAAATACACAAATATGTCACCAAACGCTGCATTCTTGACGGTGAATTAACGGTTATCAAAAATGGTAAGCCCGATTTTAGCGCTATACAACGCCGCAGCCTCATGTCTCACCGCCTAAAAATAGAGCTGGCCGCCCAAAGGGAGCCAGCCTGTTTTACTGCTTTTGATATTCTTTATGTTGATGACCACCCAACTAACGATTTACCATTGCTGACTAGAAAATCTTTATTGCAAGATGTTGTAGCCCGGGAGAGTTCGGATTTTGCAGTGAGCCGTTATATAGAGAAAAACGGTATAGCATTTTATGAATTAGCCAAAAACCAGGGTTTAGAGGGAATAGTGGCTAAAGTTAAAGATAGTAAATACTATTTTGACAGACGCACTCAGGACTGGATTAAAATCAAAAACTTTTTAGACGATGATTTTGTAGTCTGCGGCTATCTACCCAAAGAAAATAATATGACAAGTCTTATATTGGGTCAGTATGATAACAGCCGTTTAACATATATAGGCCATGTAACACTGGGCGTTAGGGGGGAGAGCTTTAAAAAGATTAAGCAAGTACCCAAAATGGACTTACCACCTTTTACGACTCCCCCTGGTAACGAGGGTACCACTTGGCTACAGCCTAAGCTGGTTTGCACGGTTAAGTTTATGCAACGCACCGCAAACGGCGGCATACGGCAGCCGGTGTTTAAAGGACTGAGGGAGGATAAGCAACCAGAGGAATGTATCATAAAAAGTAAAGAATCACAATCTTTTTAATTTTATCATCTATAAAGTATTGCATTTGTTAAGGGAATATAGTATAATACTTTTCACAATGCGGATGTGGCGGAATTGGCAGACGCGCTAGATTCAGGTTCTAGTGGGGGCAACCTCGTGGAGGTTCAAATCCTCTTATCCGCACCATATCAAGGAACAAGCTTGATAGAAAATAGCCTTCCATTTCGGAAGGCTATTTTTATGTCTCAAGAATATAGTTGGGAATAAGGAATAATTAGGCAATTTTAAATTTCTGCAGGTAACGGTGTTTCTAAAAGTTAGTCCTTTGCTTGCAGGAGCTTTCCTTTCTCTATAGGGTGTATTAATAGCTGTCTATTTGTAAAATTACTTTAGGAGCCATATAAATAACTAGAGTAAGTGATGAAAAATCTTGAGGAATCCAACCTTGATTATGCCGAATATTTTAAATTTATATAAGCGGTAAACCTTGATTTATTTATTATAGTGTTGTACAATATTATCAGTTAATAGGATATGATATTTAGATTTATCATAATGTAGACGGGAGGGAAAGAATTACTATGGCAGAGAAAAAAAGCGCCAATGAAAAGACCTTAATTTGCAATTACTACAAGGATAAACCTGTAGCCCCTAAGGACGGGAAGGAATGTTATAATTTTGAACCCGTTAATCACGATGCTTATACCTGTGTAGGCAGGGCTTGTGGAGATTGCTATTACAGCAAAAAAGCTTAAAATAAGGTAAAATCTTGGTTATTTGGTATTTAGTGCCTTCTGTATTAACAGAAGGCATTTTTTATGGTGAAAAATCGATGAATTAAAGCCAAAGTCCGATGAAAAAAATAATTAAAGACCCATTTTAAGCAGGAGTAATATTAAATATTAAATTTTTTTAAAATTGGTTATAAAAATTTGCGAAAAGGTGCCAATTATCCAAATTTTTTTAATTGAATTTGCTTGCACCAAAGGGTATAATGAGACGTGGGAATCGAAGACTCGCGCCGTGAAAAAGCAGCAACAAAGTAAACGGAAAGCAATATCTTTCTATATATAATTTTATACAGAATCTCTATAATATAGTTAGAGATACAGAGGAGGTAAATATGAAATTTGCCGTATCAGGTAAAGGTGGCGTAGGAAAAACAACATTATCGGCAAATCTGGCGTTTACCATGCGGGACAAAGGATATAATGTCATTGCTATAGACGCCGATCCCGACCTCAGTTTAGGAACAGTTCTGGGTATACCGGAAGATGAGATCAACAATTTACAGCCGGTAGTGGAAATGCGCCAAATGATAACGGAAAGAACTAAAGGGGACGGTTCATTTTATGTGCTCAACCCTGAGGTTGACGATATTTTGGACGACTACTCCATTGATGTTGATGGCATTAAGTTCCTGAAAATGGGCGCTATTAAATCCGGCGCCAGCTCGTGCTACTGCTTGGAAAATACTTTCCTTGACTCCCTAGTGCGCTCTATAGTTATCAAGAGAAAAGAAGCCATTTTATTGGATATGGGAGCAGGAATTGAGCATCTAACCCGTGGGACTTCCCGTTGTGTTGATTGTCTCATAATCGTAGTGGAGCCGTCAGTAGTCAGCACCGATACAGCTAAAGTAACGCGTAAATTAGCTGAAGATATTGGAATAAAACATATTTATTATGTTGGTAATAAAATAAGACGGCCAGAAGAAATGGAATTTTTGAAAACAAGATTGCCTGCGGAAAATATCTTAGGCGGTATTAGCTATAATGATTATCTTTTGGATCAGGCAATGGGTATAGAGTTGGATGAAAATTCCCCAGCTGCCCAAAAATTTAATACAGAAATAGAAAATATTTTTAACGCTATTGTACAGCGTCACGGCGACGCTTGATTCACCATTTAGTAGGGGTTATGCCCAACTATTAGGTCACAATGTTAAAAAAGTTACCATAAATAAAAATTTACCAAGGAGGTAAACCATGCCCAGATTTAGAGATACGGACTTAAACTTATCCCCATCAGTGCCTCGTAAGGAACGGGTAAAAGATCCCAAGAACATTATGCGTTCTGTGGATCCGGCTGCATTAGAAATGTTGGCCAAGTATCAAGACCAAGGCATCATGACCGGTTTCGACCGTTTTGCTGCCCAACAGCCTCAATGCGCCTTTGGTTATGAAGGTGTTTGTTGCAGAATTTGTATTCAAGGCCCTTGCCGTGTATCCGGCATTGACGGTCCTAAGAGCAAAGGTATTTGCGGTGCCCATGGTTACACAATTGTAGCACGTAATGCAGCAAGAATGATGGCTGGTGGCGCTTCCGCTCACTCTGACCACGGTCGTGAAATCGTATATACCTTATTGGCTGCCGCCAAAGGTGAAACACAAGACTTTAGTGTAAAAGACGAAGCTAAACTCCGCCGCGTTGCTGCCAATGTTGGTATTAGCGCAGAAGGTAAAAGTGTCAACGAATTAGCTGAAGAAGTTGCTCTGGCAGCTTTGAACGAATTTGGTAACATCACTTCCGAACCTTGCCGTTGGTTAACTTCTTATATTACTGAAGGCAGAAAGAAAAAATTCGATGATTGCGATATCGCCTGCACATCTATTGACAGATCTGTTGTCGGTATGTTGCATCAAACCCATATGGGTGTTGACGCTGACCCTGTAAATATCATCTTTAAAGGCTTGAAAACCTGCCTCGCCGACTATACCGGTATGCACGTTTCCACCGACGTTTCCGACATCTTGTTTGGAACCCCGCAGCCCTGCGTTTCCGAAGCAAACCTCGGTGTAATTAAAGAAGATAAAGTTAATATCATTCTTCATGGCCATAATC